>CADBRX010000029.1 GCA_902797175.1 uncultured Coriobacteriaceae bacterium
CTTGACGTCGTTGAGCTCGTGATCACCCGGCAGCAGGCAGAGCACAGGGGTCTCGTCCTCGGCGATGATGGCGAAGCTCTTGCGGCACGCCTGCTCGGAGATGCCGAGGAACGCCGCAAGCGCCGCGATCGAGCCCTCGCAGGGGGTCTCGATGCGCTCGCACTCCGTGCCCGGGCCCTCCTCGATGGCGATGCCTGCACAGGCGGCCTCGACGTCGGCGGCATAGCCGCAGTCGCAGTACACGAGCGCGGCCTCGCCGGCCTCGGCAAGGGCCATGTACTCCACGGAGGTGTCGCCGCCGATCTGGCCGGAGTCAGCGACGACGGGAAGCGCCCTGAGGCCACAGCGCTCGCAGATGCGGGCGTATGCCTCCTTCTGCTCCTCGTAGCTCTTCTGCATGCCTTCGACCGTGGCGTCGAAGCTGTAGGCGTCCTTCATGATGAACTCGCGGCCACGCATGAGGCCAAAGCGGGGGCGCATCTCGTCGCGGAACTTGTCCTGGATCTGGTAGAGCGTCACGGGCAGCTGCTTGTAGCTGCGCAGCTCGTTCTTGACGAGGTCGACGAAGGTCTCCTCATGCGTGGGTCCGACCACGAAGTCGCGGCTGTGGCGGTCACGCAGGCGCAGGAGCTCGGGACCGTAGACGTCCCAACGCCCGGAGTCCTGCCATATCTCGGCCGGGACGATCATGGGCACGAGCATCTCTTGCGCTCCGATGGCCTCCATCTCCTCGCGGATGACGGCCTCGATCTTGCGCAGGGAGCGCCAGGCCAGCGGGAGGTAGCTGTAGAGGCCGGCGGCGGTCTTGCGGATCATGCCGGCGCGCAGCAGCAGCTTGTGGCTCGCGAGCTCGGCCTCCGCGGGGTCCTCCTTGAGCGTGGGCGCGTAGAGGCTCGACATCTTCATATATGACTTCATGTGTTCTCTTTCCTTTCCACGAAGTGCGGAATCGCGATAACTTGTATAGAATACCCTAAGAGGAAGTTTGCGGGGACACACAAGTCTCCTGGTGACCATGAGGAGCGTGTACGATGAAGCACCCAGCACGCATCCGCATCATCGCGGCAGCCCTGTCACTGCTCGTATGCCTGCCTGCCGTCGCCCCCGTCAGGGCATACGCGGAAGACAAAGAGGCCGAGGTGACGGTGGACAACCACACCTACTATGCTGACCGCGTCGTCAGCGACCTCAAGATTGACGAGGTCGACGCACCCAAGGCCGGCGCGAAGCTTGGCGACAAGGCTACCGTGCGCGCCGCTGAGGGCGACTCGTGGGACGTCCCCGTGCTGTGGGTGAGGGACGACCTCCAGCTTGCGACCGAGGCCGAGGAGGGTCGGGACTACCTGCCCGTCATCGCCTTCTTCGTGCCGCAGGACAAGACGGTTGACGGGGGTAGCTACGTCGTCACGCTCTCCGAGTCGCTCACGAAGCTCTTTGGCGGCAACGACATCATCTCCATCTATGACTCCTCCACCGACGTCACCTACATCCTGCCCGCGCGGTTGAGGGACCTCTTTGTCCATGCGAGGCAGGAGGAAAACGCCACGCCGACGCCTCAACCTTCGCCCGCTCCCGCACCCGTTCCCGCAGCGGAGGACCAGGGCCAGGCCATGGGTGGCGTCACCTGGGTCGACATCTACTGCGCCCAGACTGCTCGCGACGCCTTTACCGACGATGACCTCGAGTTCCTCCTCGACCTCATCATCAACAAGCTGCAGCCGCAGGCCGTCGAGCTCCTCCTCGACAGTTTCCCGGCGTTTCGCGCCGCCGCCGACAATGGCGAGATCGGCAGGGAGATTAGCCTGTACGTCTACTACCGCAAGGGCGACATGGACGGCCTGCCCGAGCACGAGACGGCCGTCGAGAACGCCCTCGCCTACGTCACCGCTGACGCCATCGAGCGCGAGGGCAACATCAAGTACTGCTACATGGTCGGCATCGACACCGCGAGCCTCGTCACGAAAGACGAGAACGGGGACCCGGTGTGCAACGCCACCACAGGCAAGCTCGTCCTTGCCCGCGACGGCAACAGCATGCGGACCTTCGAGAACACCATCGTGCACGAGCACTTCCACGCCATCATGGACGACTACAACCGCACGGGCATGATGGGAGGCACCGACCCGGCCGACGTCGTGACCGACGCCAGCGGGCGCTTCCCCACTGACGCTGCCTACCAGCGCTGGGTCGACACCCGCTTCCCGCACTGGTTCATCGAGGGCACGGCCTCTGCCGTGGAGAACGACTACCAGTTCCGCTACGACGTCTTCAAGGAGCTGCGCGCCAACAGCAATGTCGAGGGCGGCTACCAGAGCAGCTACACAGAGATGAACACCGTCGAAAACTACCTCAACGGCAAGGTCGACGGCAAGGACGCCTACTTCGACATCTCGTACAGCAGGGGCTTCGACGACGAGGGCAACTGTGTCGCGACCGACCAGAACCGCTACGTCACGGGCTACCTGGCCAGCCTCTACCTGAGCGAGCTCGCGGCGCGGAAGAACGACGGCACCGCCATCGAGCAGGGCACTGACGAGCAGGGCGATCCCTACACCATCATCTATTCCGAGAAGCTGCGGGGCGGCCTCAACACCATCCTCGAGCGCATGCATAATGGCGATACGCTCGACCAGGTCATCTATGACCTTGCCCCCACAAAGAATGGCGAGAAGGTCTACAAGGACACCGCGGACTTCGAGAACAAGTTCGTCAAGGGCGTCCCTGACGGGACGCAGACCTACCACGGGGACGCGGACTCGCTCAGCTTCGTGAACACCTTCCTCAACTACATGTTGGCCCTCGAGGCGCAGGAGAGCCGCCAATTCACTCCCAACGGCTCCATCCTCTTCAGCTTTGGCCAGGACTACCTGACGCCGCTCGACAACGAGAAGGAGGCCACATCCGAGTTTCTTCGGTTCGTGGAATCTAACCAGTACGTTGAGTCGACGGTCCCCAACTCCTCGGCGCTCATAGGCGGTGGCAAGTCGATTACGGGCGCCGTGGCAAAGAAGGCCGCCGCTTCGTCGGCACTCGAGACCGCCTCCGAGCCTGCGGAGGTTCTGGAGGCTCCTGTGGTCGTTGATGAGGTTGCCGAGCCCCTCGTAGAGGAAGAGGTGGTCGTTGTCGACGAGACGCCGGCCGAGGTTGAGGAAGCTCCTGTCGTCGAGGAGGCAGCTACCATCGAGACGGCCGCTCCCGTTGAGGAGGCCATCCCCGCCGAGACCGTGGCGACAGAGGTTCCCGTGGAGGAAAACCTCAACGAGGAGGCCCTGAACCCCGCCGCATAGCAGGTCAGCAGCCACACGGTTGCATCAAAAGGCCCAAGCAACGAAGCTTACGCTGCTTGGGCCTTTTTCATGCCGGTAATCGACCCAACGGGCGGGCCTTACGCCGTCTGGAACCTTCCTAGGCTCCGTAGCGCGCCTTGATCTCGGCAAAGAGCTCGTCAACGAGCTGGTCCTCGCTGACCTTCCTGATGGGCTCCCCACCGGCAAAGATGAGTCCCTGGCCACGGCCGCAGGCGATGCCGAGGTCCGCGTCGCGCGCCTCTCCCGGGCCATTGACCACGCAGCCCATGACGGCAACGCTGATGGGCGCCCGCACGTCACGGAGGCGCCGCTCGACCTCCTCGGCCATGCCGATGAGGTTGACCTGGGTGCGTCCGCAGGTGGGACAGCTCACGAGCTCGGGGCGAAGGCGGCGCATACCCAAGGCTGACAGGAGCTCCCAGGCAACGTCCACCTCCTCCACGGGGTCAGCCGTGAGCGAGAGGCGCATGGTGTCGCCGATGCCGTCGGACAGGAGCGTGCCGACCGCCGCGCAGTTCTTGACCGTCCCCTGGCGTAAGGTTCCCGCCTCCGTCACGCCGACGTGGAGGGGGTACTCGGGAAGCGCGCGGGAAAGCTCCCGATAGGTCTCGATCGTGACGGGAACCGAATGGGCCTTGGCCGAAAGCACGATGTCGGAGAATCCGCGCTCCTCAAAGTGGCGCACGAAGGAAGCGCACGAGGCCACGAGCTTCTCGGAGAGCGTGAGGTCCTGGCGCTCGGCGACCGCAGGGTCGAGGGAGCCCGCGTTCACACCGATCCTGATGGGGATCCCACGCTCCCCCGCCTTGTCGATGACGGCGTCAACCTTGTCGAAGGATCCGATGTTGCCGGGATTGATGCGAAGCCCGGCGGCACCCCGCTCGGCCGCGCCGATGGCAAGCCGGTGATCGAAGTGGATGTCAGCAATGACGGGAAGGGGGCTTTCCGCGCAGATCTCCTTGAAGCCGTCGAGCGCCTCTGCCTGGGGAACGGCCACGCGGATGATCTCGCAGCCGGCATCGGCAAGGCGCTGGATCTGCTCGAGCGTCGACGCAGGGTCATCGGTCTTGGTCGTGCACATCGACTGCACCGAGACGGGGGCTCCCCCACCGACGGGAACGTTGCCGACCATAACCTGACGCGTATGCGTGCGCGGCGCCGAGGCGCCCTTGGAATTCGTTGCCATAGCGGTACCTACCCTAAGACGAAGCGAACGATGTCGTTGCGCAAGGCCACGACAAAGACGAAGAGGAAGAACGCGAGCCCCACGTAGCTCACGATGGACTGCGCCCGCATCGAAAGCGGGCGACCCGTGACGAGCTGGATGACCTCGATCAGGATCTTTCCGCCGTCAAGCGGGGGAATCGGCAGGAGGTTCATGAAGCCGAGCGACATCGAGACGGACGCCACGAGAAGGGCGAGGTCGATGGGGCTCGTTTTGGCTGCCTCGGACGCCATGACCGAGATCCCGACGACCGAGGAGGAGGATTCGAGCACCTCCAGCGTGTGCTGCGGCATGATGAGCCTGAGCGCGAAGGTGGCAACGGTCACGGCATAGTCCCACGAGAACTTGAGCGCGGTGAGCACGTCAGGGCGCCAGAGAACGGTCTCGGAGCCGTTGCCAGTCATGACCTCCATGCCAAAGATGCAGAGCGTCGCCGTGATGAGGAGGGCAGAGAAGACGATGTTCACGAAGGGCCCCGCCATGAGGGTGACGACGCGCGCGACAAAGGACCCGCCAAGGTAGGTGTGGCTGCGCTCGTGCTCGAGGAACTCGCTCGGCGACATGTCGGGGACACGAGGCTCTCCCTGCGCGGTCGAGCCAGCACGCGAGAAGTCATGGCCCCGGTCGTACTCATTGAGGAGCTGGTCGTCACGCGCAAGCGTCTGGAACGAAGCGGGCCAATCCGCCTGACCCACCTGCTCGCCCAGCGCGGGGTCGTAGAGAGGCGCGATCGAGCCCCAGTCGGCAAGGGTGGCGACGAGGGAATAGGCACGGTCCTCGTCGCACCCGAGCTCCGTGGCAAGGTCGGCCACGCGCACGCGACCATGGCGCTGCACGCAGGCAAGTGCGGGGGCAAGCAGCTCGTCCTGCTCGCCCTCCATGCCGCAGATCCTGGTGTAGCCTCCCAGAAGGATGGGGGTGACGCCCACCTCGGTGCCGTAGGTCTTTGACTTGTGCGACAGGCGCAGCCGAGACGGCAGGCCCAGGAAGAACTCCGTCACGCGCATGCCAAAGACGCGCGCGGCAAGGTAGTGCCCACCCTCATGGATGAACACGAGCAGCGAAAGGACCAGAAGTCCCCAGAACGCGACCATGAGCACCGACATGCGCTACGTCACGCCTTGAGTTCTTGCAGGTGCACGCGAGCGCGCTCGCGAGCCCACGCATCGACGTCGTTGAGCTGCTGGATGGTCTCGACCTGCTCAACCACGGTCTCGTCCATCACCTCGGAGACGACCTTCTCGATGTCGAGGAAGCCGCACAGGCCGTTGCGGAACGCCTCGTTGACGACCTCGTTTGCGGCATTCATGGCACACGGGAGCGTTCCGCCCGTGCGCCCTGCCACCTTGGCCAGGGCAAGGCAGCCAAAGGTCTCCTCGTCGGCCTCGCCGAAGGTGATGGGCGGCATGTGCCAATAGTCATCGCGCTCGCAGCAGGTTTCCCAACGCTCCGGGAAGCTCAGGGCGCCCTGGATGGGGTTGCGCATGTCGGAGGGTCCGAGTTGCGCCTTGACGGTGCCGTCCACGAACTCGACCATCGAATGGATGTGGCTCTGGCGCTGGACGAGCACGCGCACCTTGTCGGTGGGGACCTCAAAGAGGTGCTGTGCCTCGATGACCTCAAGCCCCTTGTTCATGAGGGTCGCGCAGTCGATGGAGATCTTGGGCCCCATGTTCCAGTTGGGGTGCGCGAGGGCGTCTGCGGCGGTGACGTGCTCGAGCTCGCCTCTGCTCATACCGTAGAACGGACCGCCGGAGCAGGTGAGCCAGATGCAGTGGACCTCCTCGATGCGTTCGCCAAGAAGGCACTCGTAGATGGCGTAATGCTCGGAGTCGACGGGGATGAGCCTACCGGGCTTGGCGAGCGGCATGAGCAGGTCGCCGCCCACGACGATGGACTCCTTGTTGGCGTAGAGCAAGATCTTGTCAGCCACGAGGGCCGCATGCCCCACGGAGATGCCCAGCGCCCCGACGACGGCGTTCATGACGCAGTCATGGCTGCCGTGGGCGGCAAGCTCGGCCACCGCCTGGGGACCAAAGCTGACCTCGCAATCGTCAGGCAGCTCGTCGAGGATGGCGTCATGGGCGTGCTCGGGATTGCCGATCGCGACACGACGCACACCAAACTCACGGGCGGCCTGGACGAGCTCGTCGACGGAGTCGTTGACGGCAAGACCCGTGACCACGAGCTTGTCGGGATGGTGACGGCACACGTCAAGCGTCTGCCTGCCGATGGAGCCCGTCGCGCCGATGACGGCGACGCGCATGGGATGGCGCCGAATGAGCTCAGCGTAGTTGTCGAGGAAGATGCTCAAAGAATTCCTCCAATGTGAAGAAGAACGTAGGCCGTCATGCCCCCGAAGAGCATGGAGTCGGAGCGGTCAAGCAGGCCGCCATGACCCGGCATGATGTCGCCGGAGTCCTTGACGCCCACCCCGCGCTTGATGCGGGACTCAAAGAGGTCCCCCACCACGGACGTGAAGGCGACGAAGGCTCCGGTAAGCAGGGCGTGCGGCATGGTGAGGCCCTGGATCTTGAAGGCGCCCATGAGCGCCCACACGGCCATCGACGCGACGATGCCGCCCCAGAAGCCCTCGACCGACTTGTTGGGAGAGATGCGGGGCGCAAGCTTATGCTTGCCCAGCCTCGAGCCGACCAGATAGGCGGCCGAGTCGTTTGCCCAGACGGACCCCATGACCCCCAGCGTCAGGAAGAAGCCTCCCCAGCCAGGGTCGGAGGCACGGATGAAGGAGATGCACGAGAACGCCATCGAGGTGTAGATAGGGCCAAACGCCGTGATGGCGACGTCGGAGATGTTCGCCCGGGGGGTCCACACGTACCACACCGCGCACCCCAAGAGCAGCAGCGCCGTCACGAGGAGCATGCTGTGGGAGATGGGCAGAAGCGGTGCCAGCGGATAGGCCAATGCCGCAGCGAGGCCCCATGCGTCGTTGGGCATCCTGCCCGCGGAACGGGCCATGCGGAAGAACTCAGAGCAGCAGAGCCACGCCATGGCAGATATGACCACCGACGTGGGGATGCGACCAAAGTACAGGCAACCGATGATGATGACGGCATACAGCACGCCCGTCGCGGTCCTGAGGATGAGCTTCTCCGTCCACCCACGGACCTTCTGGCCACGAAGCGCGCCCTCGTCAAAGCGGGCCTTGCGCGACGCGCGAAAGCGCTCGAGCCGGTCGATGCTGTTCTCGAGTGTGCTGCCGCCGCCAACCCGCGTGTTCGGGGCTGCGTTTTGGACCTGTGCCTTGTCGGAACGCTCTTGCTCGCTCACGAGTTCACCACTCCCCCATAGCGCCGTCCGCGTCCCTGGAACGCCCTCACGGCCCTGAGGTACTCCCAGCGGTCGAAGTCGGGCCAGTACGTGTCGGTGACGTACATCTCCGTGTAGGCAAGCTGCCAAAGCAGGTAGTTCGAGAGACGGAGCTCGCCCGAGGTGCGGATGAGCAGGTCAGGGTCGGGAAGGCCGGCGGTGTAGAGGCGGCTCGAGATGGCGTCTGCGTCGACGTCGTCAAGGGAGAGCGTTCCCGCCGCGACGTCCGCCGCGACGAGGCGCGCCGCACGGGCGATCTCTGCCCGCGAGCCATAGTTGACCGCCAGGGCAAACGTCATGCCGTCATAGCGCTCGGTCTCGTCAAGGCCACGCTGGAAGACGTCCCTGGTCTCCTTGGGAAGCGCCTCGAGGTCCCCCAGGAAGCGAAGGCGAACGTTCTCCTGGTGGAAGAGCGGCAGCTCCTTGACGAGCGTCGTGGCAAAGAGGTGCATGAGGAGGTTGACCTCACGCTGGGGGCGTTTCCAGTTCTCCGTCGAGAAGGCGTAGGCGGACAGCACGTCGACGCCAAGGCGGACGCTCGTCGTGACGGCCTCGCGCAGGGAGTCCACGCCGGCGACGTGCCCACGGGAACGGTCGAGGCCACGAGCCTGCGCCCACCGGCCATTGCCGTCCATGATGAGCGAGACGTGTCGCGGCAGGCGCTCAAGGTCGACGTCGGCAAGCGAGATGTCGGCAGGGGCGTCTTGGAAGTACGCTTTGAGCTTTTCGATGTCTCGTTGCACTAGATCTCCATGACCTCGGCGGTCTTCGTCTTGAGGAGCTCTTCGACCTTGGCGGTGTACTCGTCGGTCAGCTTCTGGATGGCCTTCTTCTCGCGAGCCAGGTCGTCCTCGGTGAGCTCCCCCTCCTTCTCGAGGAACTCGACCTCCTCGTTGGCGTCGCGACGGGCGTTGCGCACGGCCACCTTTGCCTGCTCGGCGTAGCGACCGCACTCCTTGACGAGTTCGCGGCGGCGCTCCTCGGTCGGCTTGGGGAACGGAAGGCGGATGCACACGCCATCGTTGGACGGCGTGATGCCAAGGTCGGAATCCATGATGGCACGCTCGATGGCGCGCAGCGAGCTCTTGTCCCAAGGCTCGATGACGAGCATGGACGCCTCGGGGACCTTCACGCCCGCGAGCTGCAGGATGGGCGTCGGAACGCCGTAGTAGTCGACGCGGATGTCATCGAGGGCATGCGGGTTAGCGCGGCCCGTGCGCACCTTGCCAAAGTTGTGCTTAAGGGCGCCGATGCACTTCTCCATCTGTTCCTTGGCTGAGTCGGTGTACTCGCTCATGATGAGTCTCCCCCTAGTTCTCTTCCACGACCGTCGTGCCCACAGGAAGGCCCTTGAGGGCGTTGACGATCGCACCGTCCTGATCCATGTTGAACACCATGATCGGCATGTGGTTGTCCTGGCAGAGCGCCGTCGCCGTGGCGTCCATGACCTGCAGGCGCCACTTGAGGACGTCGCGGTACGAGATGGTGTCAAACTTCTTTGCCTCGGGATACTTGACCGGGTCCTTGTCGTAGATGCCGTCCACCTTGGTGGCCTTCATGAGGACCTCGGCACCAATCTCGCAGGCGCGCAGGGCCGCCGCGGTGTCGGTGGTGAAGTAGGGATTGCCGGTGCCTGCGGCAAAGATGGTCAGGCGACCCTTCTCGAGGTGACGGATGGCACGACGGCGAATGTAGGTCTCGGAGATGGCGTGCATCTCGATGGCGCTCATGACGCGGCAGTCAATGCCGTTCTTCTCGAAGCAGTCCTGCAGGGCAAGCGAGTTGATGACGGTGGCGAGCATGCCCATGTTGTCGCCCTGGGCACGGTCCATGCCCTCGGCTGCGCCCTCGACGCCGCGATAGATGTTGCCGCCGCCCACCACGACGGCAATCTGGATGCCGTCTTCATAGGCGGGCTTGATGGCCTTGGCGATGCGCTGGGGAACGGCAGGGTCGATGCCAAAGTCCTGCGATCCCATGAGGGCCTCACCGGAAAGCTTCAACAGGACGCGCTTGTACTTGTAGTCAGACACGAAACCTCCCAAAAGAGCACGGGGACATATTCTTTCAAATTCTAACAGAGCAACCGTCACACCTCGCGAGGCATCGACCAGCGACACCAGAGCACCTAAAAACGGCACCCTACACTAGTACGCCCCCTGAGCCAGTTCGGCTCAGGGGGCGTCAGATTCATGAGGCAAAGGGCCTGGGGGCCTCTGATGCGTTACTCGCCGAAGTTGAAGCGGACGAAGCGGACGATCTGGATGTCGTCACCAACGGACTTGGAGACGTTGGCGGCAAGCTCGGAGACCGTGACGTTGCTGTCCTTGACGAAGGCCTGCTCGGTGAGCGCGCGCTCCTGGAAGAACTTCTTCAGACGGCCGTTGATGATGCCATCCCAGAACTTCTCGGGACGACCGGACTCGGCAGCCTGGGCACGGTAGATCTCGGTCTCGTGCTCGATGACGTCGGCAGGGATGTCATCGCGGGTGGCAGAGATCGGGTCGGCAGCGATGACCTGCATGGCCACGTCGTGGGCAAAGGTCTTGAACTCGTCGTTGTCGGCGGTCGCGTCGTTGTTGAACGAGAACTCGACGAGGTCGGCATGCTTGCCGTCGTGGTGGATGTAGGAGGCGATGGCGCCCTTCTCGACAGCGATGCGGGCGAAGCGGACGATCTTCTGGTTCTCGCCGATGACGAAGATGCTCTCCTTGAGGGCGTCGTCAACGGTGCCCCCGTTCATCGGGCAGGCAAGCAGGGCGTCGATGTCGGCAGGGTCGCACTCGGCGACGACCTTGGCGAGGTCGGTCACGAAGCCCTTGAACTTGGCGTTGGTGGCGACGAAGTCGGTCTCGCAGGAGACCTCGACGAGGGAGCCGACCTTGCCGTCCTCGGTGATGTAAGCGGCGATGGCGCCCTCGTTGGTGTCGCGGCCGGCCTTCTTGACGGCCTTGGCGAGGCCGTTGACGCGCAGGACGTCGATGGCCTTCTCGATGTCGCCCTCAGCCTCAGTGAGGGCCTTCTTGCACTCCATCATGGGAGCATCGGTGATCTGGCGGAGCTCCTTGACCATAGCGGCGGTAATCTGAGCCATGTGTGTGTTCCTCCTTGGGAATTGAACGGTCGATGCGTGGGCGAACTACTCGGCGGCTGGGGCCTCGACGGCCTCCTCGGCAGGGGTCTCTGCCTCGGTGCCGGCCATCTCCTCGACGGAGATCTGCTCCTTGCCGGAGCCGGCGAGTGCGGCGTCGGCGACGAGCTCGCACATGAGGGCGACCGAGCGGATGGCGTCGTCGTTGGCGGGGATGCCGTAGTCGACCACGTCAGGGTCGGAGTTGGTGTCGAGCATGCCGATCACGGGGATGTGAAGGCGGTTGGCCTCCTTGATGGCGATCTCCTCGCGCTTGGTGTCGACCACGAAGATGGCCTGGGGCAGGGTCTTCATGTCGCGGACACCACCGAGGTTGCGCTGGAGCTTCTCGAGCTCCTTGGTGAGGACCGCCTGCTCCTTCTTGCCACGGGCGGCCATACGGCCATCCTCGACCATGGCCTCGAGCTCCTCCATGCGCTCGATGCGGGAGCGCATCGTCACGAAGTTGGTGAGCATGCCGCCGAGCCAGCGCTGGTTGATGTAGGGCATGTTGGCGCGCTGGGCCTGGGTCGCGATGGGCTCCTGAGCCTGCTTCTTGGTGCCGACGAACAGGACCGAGCCACCCTTGGCAGTCGTCTCCTTGATGAAGGTGTAGGCCTGGTCGGCGTTGATGACGGTCTGCTTGAGGTCGAGGATGTAGATGCCGTTGCGCTCGCCGAAGATGTAGGGACGCATCTTCGGGTTCCAGCGGCGCGTCTGGTGGCCATAGTGGCAGCCAGCCTCGAGCAGGGTCTTGATGTTGATCTTGACAGCCATGTTAACCTCCTATGGTTGGTCCTCCGCGTGAGGTCATCCCCCGAAATGCCACCCAGGACCTGGCTTGGAGTCCCGGGCACCGTGGCCTTGGAGTCGTCACGCGTGCGAATTGATGCCGTGCGGACGCACAGCAACCAGACAGTATAGCAGCTCATTTGGCCTCTGTGCTCGCGAGACTCCCCCACATGCACGCTCCACAGACCGCACCACCGCACGCAAGGTCCTATTCGCCCCTGGGATGCGCCTGCCGGGCAGCCTCCTTCAGCCGCTCGACCGAGAGGTGGGTGTAGATCTGCGTGGTTGAGAGGCTCGCATGGCCGAGCAGCTCCTGCACGCTGCGCATGTCTGCCCCGCCGCCCAGGAGCTCCGTCGCGTAGGTGTGGCGCATGGCGTGCGGGGTGAGCGTGCTGTCGAGCCCCGCGATGCGAGCCTGGCGTTCGAAGCAGGTCCTGAGGGCGGCGGCCGACATCCTGTTTCCCCTCGTGGAGAGGAAGAGCGCCGACGTTGGGGAGCCTCCCTTGCGCTTTGCCAACAGAAGGGGCCGCGCCTCGTCGAGGTAACGCCTGACCCAAGAGAGGCAGGAGTCGTAGAGGGGGACGATCCGCTCCTTGGACCCCTTCCCAAACAGGCGGACCTGGGCGTCACGCAGGTCGACGTCACGCACGTCAAGCCCGGAGATTTCGGAAATGCGCGCACCCGAGGCGTAGAGGAGCTCAAGGAACGCACGGTCGCGGATTCCCACCTCAGATGTCGTGTCGACGCTCTCGAGCAGCCTTGTGACGTCGGCGTCGGACATGGTCTTGGGCAGCGTGCGCGCGAGCTTGGGACTTGCAACCGCCGCCGCGGCGTCGCGCTGCGTCACGCCCTCGTGCAGAAGCCAGCGATACAGCGCCCTCACCGCAGAGAGATGTCGGTTGATGGTGCGCGGCGTGTAGCGAGCCCGGGACAGCTCCGCCAGAAACGACCGGAGCTCGCGATGGGAGATGACGAGCGGGTCTATCCCCTCCCGCTCCACCCAGGAACAGAACGCGTCAAGGTCCGTCTCGTAGGCGCGGACGGTGTTGGGAGAGAGGTTGCGCACCGACGAGAGGTAGCTGACAAAGCCCCTCACGTGGCCTCTAAACTGCTCCTGCGACCCAAGGCGCGCTTCGGCTCCCTCAGCCACCGCCTATGACCTCCCCCGACGCGCCTGCGCCTCGAAGGGAGGGAGGTCGAGTGCCGAGAGGTCGGCCTGGGGAAAGAGGTCCGCACGCGACACGAGGTAGTCCCTGAGGTCGCGGGCCGCCCTCTCGGCATAGGCGCGGTAGCGCTCGCGCTTGCCCAGACGCCCTCCCCCCAGAGGCGCGATAATGCCAAAGTTCACATGCATGGGCTGGTAGGGCGTGGTCGCGGGATCGGTGGCATAGGAGACGAGCGACCCGAGCGCCGTCGTGCGCGGAAGGGAGACGGGCGCAAGCCCCTCGATGTCGGCGACGGTGTTGGCCGCGGCAAGCAAGCCGGAGGCGATCGCCTCGACATAGCCCTCGGTCCCCGTGATCTGCCCCGCAAGGCGCACCGTGGTGCCTCGCACGGCAAAGGTGGGGTCGAGCACGCGGGGCGCATCGACAAAGGAGTTTCGGTGCATGACGCCATAACGGGCAAACGTCGCTTCTTCCAGACCGGGAATCATGCGGAAGACGCGGGCCTGCTCCTTCCAGGTGAGGTTGGTCTGGAAGCCCACGAGGTTGTAGGCGGTGCGCTCCGCGTTCTCGGCACGGAGCTGGACCGCGGCCCAGGGGCGACGGCCCGTGCGCGGGTCCACGAGCCCGACGGGCTTCAGGGCGCCAAAGCGCAGCGCGTCCTTGCCCTTCCGCGCCACCTCCTCCGCGGGCTGGCAGGCCTGGAAGAGGTCCGCCTGCTCGAAGTCCTTTGATATGACGCGCTCGGCGCCCACGAGGGCCTCCCAGAACGCCTCGTACTCCTCCTTGGTCATGGGGCAGTTGAGGTAGTCACCCTCACCGCGCTCCCCATAGCGCGACTGCTCGAAGATGACCGACCGGTCAAGGGAGTCCGCCTCTACGATGGGGGCCGCGGCGTCAAAGAAGGAGAGGTGCTCCCCTCCCACGAGCTCGGCGATGGAGGCAAAGAGCGCCTCGGAGCAGAGCGGACCCGCCGCGATGACGACGCGACCCTCCGGGATGGACGTCGCCTCGCGTCGCTCGACCGTGATGAGCGGCTCTTTCTGCACGGCGTCGGTAACCGCCTGGGAGAAGGCGTCACGATCGACGGCAAGCGCCCCGCCCGCGGGAACGGCACAGCTTCGCGCGATGTCCAGAAGGCGGCTCCCCATCGCGTCAAGCTCGACCTTGAGCAGCCCCGCCGCGCTCTCGACGCGCGTGGCCTTGAGGGAGTTCGAGCACACGAGCTCGGCAAAGCGGTCGCTGTGATGGGCGGGCGAGCTGTGCACGGGACGCTGCTCCACGAGCGTGACCGAGACGCCGCGCTGCGCGAGCTGTAGCGCGCACTCGGACCCCGCAAGTCCGGCGCCAATCACACACGCGTGCCCATCGCCAGATCGGACGTCAGCCATGGCACCCCTTCCCTCTCTTCTCTTCATGCCCTCCCATTCTATCGCGACAGCAGACATTCCCGCGACGGGGAGTAGCGGCCGTCAGGAAGCCTCACGACCAGACCGCTCGCCTCATAGTCGGAAAGCGCCACCAATACCGAAAGGGCCGGCTCGCCCAGACGGTTGGCGAGGTCGTCGGGACGCATCGGTGAGGACACCAAGGCGGAAAGTATCCTACCCAGCTCCCTTTTCTGCCCCGGCATCATGAGCCTGACCGCACCAAAGTCTAGGGAGATGCGCATCTCCAGGTCCTCTTCGGACACGATGGGCGCGGCTCCCTCGCATATGAGCCGGTTGGCGCCCACGGACTCCGGCGAGAAGATCGACCCCGGCACGGCATAGATCGTCCTCCCCAGGTCCGAGGCACACTCAGCCGTACTGGACGTCCCCGAACGCTCCCCGGCCTCTGCCACCAGGAGGGCCTCGCACAGCGCCGCGATGACCCGGTTGCGCTTGGGAAAGACGTAGGGAATGGGTGGCGAGCCCCAGTGCTCCAGCGAAACGACGCATCCTCCTCCCCTGGGCGCCCCCTCAAACACGTCGCGCGAGGTCTGGGGGTAGACCCTATCGGCACCCGTTCCGCTGACCACCACGGTGACGCCTCCCGCACGCTGAGCCGCCCTGAGCGCGGCGGCGTCGCAGCCCATCGCCCCGCCAGAGACGAGGGCGATCCCGCACTCCGCGGCGATGCGCCCGGCCATCTCCGCCACGGCAAGCCCATACGGCGTCGCCCGGCGCGCGCCGATGACCGCAAGCGACGGCAGCGTGAGCGACTCCGGGTCACCGATGACGTAGAGCCTCTCGGGCGGCTCCTCGAGCTCGAAGAGCACCTTGGGGTACGCCTCGTCCGTCTCTGCGATCTCGCACCTCTTCTGTTCCATTCCTACTCCGTCCTCGGTCGATACGAACATGCCTCGATCACGTCCTCCGCGCCTACCAGGTCATGCTCCGCCAGGTCGGCTATCGTGCGGGCGACGTTGGCCACGCGCGCGATGCCTCGTCCCCCCAAGGCCTTACGCTCCGCAAGCCCCTCCAGGACCGTCCGTGCGCGGTCGTCCATCGCCATGTCCGACACGGCGGACACATCCTTCTTGCCGAGCCTCGCGTCTCGCCACGCGCGGTACTCGCGTGCCGCAGCGACCTGGTCCGCCATCTGCGCGGAGGAGAGCCCCTCGCTTCCCCTGATGACCTTTCTCGAGCTGGGACGTGCGACGTCGATGAAGACGTCGATGCGGTCCATGAGGGGGCCGCCGATCTTTCCCTGATAGGCCTGCACCTTGCTCGCCGGACAGGTGCACGTGTGCCCGGGGTCACCCAGATGCCCACAGGGGCAGGGGTTGGCCGCCGCGACGAACATGAAGTCG
The DNA here is from genome assembly GCA_902797175.1 of uncultured Coriobacteriaceae bacterium. GTDB lineage: Bacteria > Actinomycetota > Coriobacteriia > Coriobacteriales > Atopobiaceae > UBA1367. The sequence continues at coordinate 15,743 of CADBRX010000029.1, forward strand.
GCAGGGAACACATACGCCCCGTCCGCACGGCCAATCCTGATCTTGCGGTCCTCGAGCGGCTGCCTGAGCGCCTGCAGGGCAGCTGCGTTGAACTCGGGGAGCTCGTCAAGGAACAGGACGCCCTTGTGCGCAAGCGAGACCTCGCCCGGCGTCACGGGCCGCCCTCCCCCGATGAGCCCCGCGACGGATATGGAGTGGTGGGGAGCCCTGAAGGGCCTACCTCCCATGTCGATGTCGCCCAAGGGCTGTCCAGCGACGGAATGCAGCAGCATCGCCTCGATGCGCTCCTCGCTCGAAAGGGGCGGCAAGATGGTGGGCATCCTTCGGGCGAGCATCGTCTTTCCCGCTCCTGGAGGCCCCATCATGAGCACGCCATGCCTTCCCGCCGCCGCAATCACGAGGGCACGCTTGGCGATCTCCTGGTCAACCACGTCAACGAAGTCGAGGTCGCTGTCTCGAGACTCGCCGAGCTCCGCCCGCTTCATGGGACCCGCTCCCGACTCCCCTCCCGTGAGGTCACACACGCCCTTGCGAAGCTGGGTGAGCGCCGTGATGGTTCGCTCCTTGTCGGAGACGAGCCACCCAGACGGCTGCTCGGGGGCGCGGATGAGGGAAAGGTCGTCCTGTGCCGCAAGAAGCGCATAGGCGACCGTGCCGCGCACGGGACGCACCTCCCCGTTAAGCGTCAGCTCGCCGGCAAAGAGGCAGTCGTCAAGCCCCTCGACCGGTATCTGCTTGGTGCAGGCCAGGATGGCCACGGCCATGGGCAGGTCGAGTCCCGTGCCGGTCTTTCTCAGCTCGCCGGGGGCGAGGTTCACGGTCACGTTTGCGCGCGGCACCTCAAAGCCGCAGGCAGTGAGGGCGCAGCGCACCCTCGTGCGTGCCTCCATGACCACGGTGTCGGCCATGCCGACGATGTTGATGCCCGTGAGCCCGCCTCCGATGCTCACCTCGACGCTGACGGGGGTGGCCTCTGCGCCGCGGACGACCGCTCCGCGGACCGAGAACGCGGCCATGGCTAGTCCTCCCAGGTGAAGGCATTGACGAAGTGCCGGAGACGCGCCACTTCGTTGGACACCAACACGATGGCGATGACGTCAAAGCGCACGGACGGGAGCCCAGGGTGTTCGCCCAGGTATGCGAGAGCGATCTTCCCGTAGCGCTCCCTCTTCTGCGCGTTGACCGCAAGCTCGGGAACGACGTCATGCGCGGCGTCTATGTCGACGCGCGTTTTGACCTCGACGAGCACCACTTCGCCTTCGTCGAGGGCTATGATGTCTGCCTCTCCCCAGTGGCACCGCCAGTTTCGCTCGAGTATCTCGTATCCCTTGAGCTCGAGTCGATGCGACGCGAGGTTCTCGCCCTCTAGGCCGACCTCGCGCTGGGAATAGCTCGTGATGTCCTTGCCTTTGATGATCCGTGGGAACCGCGTGAAGCTCATCACTTCGGCTGCACCCACATCTTGCGCCGCACGCGCGGCAACTGACTCCCCTGCCATGTCTCTCCTCCTCGTCCGAACCGGGCCGAAGAAAGAGTGTGAGGGTGCGTGCTTGCACGAGGCTCTCCGATGCCTGCCCCTCCGCTCGCACCTAGCTGACGAAGCGTCCAATAGGGCATGGGAGGGCCAGCTACCGGAGAGGCGCTGGTGCGAGGCTAGGGTTCGATCCAATTAGAAGAGACGAGGGGTCTCCAAGAAATTTCCACAAAACGACGCACGGTGTATGTCGGTCAGACCATGTGCGCGAATGGCAGCAATGTGCTCGGGAGAGGCATAGCCCTTGCAAGCAGCAAGGTGATAGCCAGGGTATTCGTCATCAAGGGAGACCATGAGCTCGTCTCGGGTGACCTTGGCGACGATGGAGGCAGCCGCGATGCAGGCAACCCTTGCGTCACCCTTCACGACGGTCCGCTCCTTGGGGTGGATGTGCACGGGGTTACCGTCGATGATCACGGCATCCGGATTGACACCACACTGTTCGACAGCCTGTGCCATGGCCATGCGAAGCGCCGTAGCCATGCCGACGGCGTCTATGGACGAGGGCTCGATATGCGCGATGCCGATGGCGACGGCGACCTCCGCGATGCGCGCGGCAAGGACCTCCCTGCGCGCGGGAGTGAGCTGCTTGGAATCGTTGATGCCCCAGATTATGGGGTCATCGGGAAGAACGACCGCGCCGACGGTCAGGGGGCCTGCAAGGGCCCCGCGGCCGACCTCGTCGACCCCGATGGCGACGCCCCCACCGGCGATGGTCCTTTGGAGCTCATACATGCCCAGGACGCGCTCGCGCTCGGCACGTTCGCGCCCCATGCGCCTCTCGGCGGTCTCGAGGGCATGGATGACCTGCTTGCGCGGGTCCTCACGGTAGCGCCGCGACAGCTCGTCAAACTCTTCGGGCGTGGCGCTCGCAAAGAGCGCGGCAACCTCCTTGGCGCTTGCCGCGCGCGTCCCCTCAAAGGCCATGGTGGCGTCCTTCCCGTCTGCCGCGGCTCCTCGCGGCATAAAAAACCGCCCCGGTCTCCCGGGGCGGCAGGATTCCTCTGATAAATCCTAGCGCTTCTCGCGGATGCGAGCTGCCTTGCCGATGCGGTCGCGCAGATAGTAGAGCTTGGCGCGATGCACGTCGCCGTGGCGGACGACCTCAAGCTTGGCGATCTTGGGGCTGTGCAGGGGGAAGGTGCGCTCGACGCCAACGCCAAAGCTGATCTTGCGGACGGTAAAGGTCTCGCGCGCGCCAGCACCGCTCATGCGGATGACGTCGCCCTGGAAGACCTGCTCGCGCTCACGATCGCCTTCCTTGATGCGATAGTGAACCTTCACGTTGTCGCCAACGATGACCGTGGGGATGTCCTCACGGATCTGCTGGCGCTCAATCGCGCGAATGTAATCCATAACTCGTACCTCGTTCTTCTCTAGAGGTGCCGCCAGACGTGAGCGACACATAGGTTTACACACAAGGGAATAGTATAGGCAAGCTTGGGCCTCGTGACAAGAACCTCACAACTGTCACAATGCACATACCAAGCACCGTCTTTGCAGGTCACGAGCGCATCCCCCACCCTCTGGGCACGTTCAGGCGCTCATAGACGCGGATGGCATAGCGGTCGGTCATGCTTGACAGGTAGTCAGCCACCTGTACGTCAGGCGGATCGTCATGCAGGCGGTATTCGTGCGGCACCTCGTCAAGATGCGTGACAAAGTGCGTGAACAGGCTTGCCAGCACACGCTCGGCTTTGGGCTCTTCGCTCTTGGCATCGCCTTGCTCGTACAGGTTCTGGTACAGGAAGGTGCGCATGCACGTGGCAGCGTGCCAGACGCGCTCAGACATGGCAATGTCACCTTCTGCCGCACTGGTATGCACTACGTCGTGCACCATGGTCTCGATGCGCTCGCTTGCAGAATGACCCAGCACTTCACAAGCCTCAACAGGCAGGTCCGACTCCTTCAACAGACCCGCGCGCTCAGCGTCATCTATGTCATGGCAGATATAGGCAATGCGGTCCGCGCGAGCCACCAGTCGTCCCTCGGGCGTCATCGCCGCCAAAGGACCCGTGTGGCAGCACATGCCATCCATCACCTCAAGCGTCAGGTTAAGGCCTCGGCCATCACGCTCCAAGAGCCGCACAATGCGCACGCTCTGCTCGTTGTGACGGAACAGGTCGTCGGCCTCCTTGGTGCGTGGCTCCACGCCTCGATAGAGCGCCCGGGCTTTGCGCAAGGCGCGCTCCCCCGCGTGACCAAAGGGCGTATGACCCAGGTCATGGCCCAAGGCTATAGCCTCCGTCAGATCTACGTTCAGGCCGAGTGAACGCGCCATGGCGCACGCGACCTGAGCCACCTCAAGCGTGTGCGTCAACCTAGTGCGGTAATGGTCACCCTCGGGCGCAAGAAACACCTGTGTCTTGTTGGCAAGCCGACGGAAGCTCTTGGAATGCAGGATGCGGTCGCGGTCCTGCTGGAAGCAGGTGCGCAGTGGGTCTGGTTCCTCAGTGCGTTCGCGACCGCGCGTAGCATCCGCAAACGTGGCCTCTGGCGAGAGTAACGCGTGCTCGCGTTCCTCGAGCTGCTGTCTCGTTACCACCCTCATGCGCACCTCCCGCCTGTCACTTAAGCGTATTGTACTCAGCCCAGCACCGCGACATGGGCAAACATGACTATTCGAGTGAACAACCTGCAGGTTTTGCCGTGATCTTATCCACAAAAGTAGGGAGGGACCCGAAGGCCCCTCCCCTACAACACCGTGTGGTTAAGCTACCAGACTAGACGCGCGGAGGAATGGTCTGGGCGCCACCGTTGGAGTTGATCTTGGCCTGGGCAGCCGCGAGGCGGGCGATGGGCACGCGGTACGGCGAGCAGGACACGTAGTCAAGGCCGAGGTCGTAGTACTTCTGGATGGAGTCGGGGTCGCCACCGGTC
>CADBRX010000030.1 GCA_902797175.1 uncultured Coriobacteriaceae bacterium
GAAGCACATCTGGAAGACGTTGTCCTTGGCAGGCTCGTTGGTGCCCTCGACGCCACCGATGACGTCAACGGAGGACGCGGACGGGGTGAGCTCGAAGATGCGGTCGGCGTTGGTCAGGGCAGAGACGGCGACGCAGGGCTTGGTTGTGGTGGTGCCCACGAGGATCTGCATCCCCCAGTCCTTGAGGTTGTTGTAGGCGTTGCCCGCCTTCTCGGGGTCATGCTCGTCGTCCTGCCAGTTGAGCTCCATCAAGACGCTGCCCTCGGCGTTGCATTCGTTGACGGCGACCTGGGCGCCGAACTTGGTCGCGGTGCCGTAGATGGCGGCGGCACCCGTGGTGGGGCCGATGCCACCGATCTTGAAGATGCCAGCGTCAGACAGGTTGGTTGCAGGAGCCTCGGACTCGCTCGAGCCGCCACCGCAGCCAACGAGCAGCGTGGAGCCTGCAAGAGCACCGGACAGCTTTACGAAGCTACGGCGGGAAATATCAAAGTTCTTCATAGCCCTCTCCCTTCAAAGCAATGACAGTGGTACCACGATAGGTAGAGAAACGGCTGAAAACCTTGGGAGTGGCCCAAGGTTTTCAGCAAGGAAACAACTCTTTTCAATTGCGAAACAATGCGTAGGATAACTAAGCCTCCTTGGCCAGCGGCGCGCGGTCGGGCGCAAAGTGCTTGGGCCGATGGGTGCCCTGCTCGCTTTTTGCCGGCAGCTGACGCATCCTCTGGCTTCCGCCCTGAATGACGGTCAGGAAGTCGCGGGAGCTCTTTCGCGCGGCCTTTGAGGGGTTGCGGGAGAACTCGTCGTCTATGAGGTAGTCGACATACGAGCTCGCGTCGACGACCTCCGGGTGTCCCGCGTGGAGCTTGAACGGGATGAACCCCGTGGACCCCTCAAGCCCGTCAGGCTCGTCGATGGTCTCGATGGTGCCGATGGCATCCATGAAGACCGGGTTCGCGTTGACGTGCGGAAGGCGCTCGTCCATTGCCTCGAGCGCCCGCTCCCAGATGTCGTCTCGGTCGAGTTCCGCAGCAGAGCGGTGCTCGGGATAGATTCCCACGTTGACCTCGGCAACGTTCCTCGAGATATAGGCGGAGCGACGAGATGCCTCGGTGTCCTCCTCAAAGTGCGAGGCGGCGGACGGGACGGACGACTCGAGCGAGCCCGTCACGGGCTCGAGGCGCTCGTCCGAGATGTCCTCTATCGTCCTGATGGAGGAGCTGAGCGCATCGTTCCACCAAGGGGTGCCCACGTCGCCCACGGTGCCGTCGGCACGCTCGATGATGGGAAGCCCCTCGAAGGGGTTCACCCCAAGGCGCTCGGCAAGGGCGCTTGCGACGCCACCCGCGCGTCTCGACCTGCGCTCGCGCTGCGTCTTCTTGCTGACGTACTTCTCCGCGATGTCAGAGTAGTCGGTCGCGACGTGGGCTCCGCCCCTTGTTGCCGGCTTGCTCTGAGCGACAGGCTCGTCCTCGACGGGAGCCTGGACACGGATGACGCCAGACGCCTCCCAGTCACGCGCCGCCATATGGCGGCCGCCAGGCATCGAGGCGGCAACGGGCTGGCTGGAGGACAGCGAGGCAGGCTGCTGGACGGGCTCGGCGCTCATGGCCATAACCTGCCTGATGGGGTCGACGTCCTTCTCTTCCGCGCGGGCGGCACGCGACTTCGCGATGGACGAAACGATCATGTGGACGCTCGTGGACAGCGCCGCTCCCGCCACACAGCCAAGCGTGAAGTACACATACGGAGCCACGGTACCCGACGCCAGCTCCTCGAGGGAAACCCCGTAGGCAATGGTGGGAATCGTCCCCATCGACGCACCGAGGAGTCCTGCATAGATGGCTGGGGTCCTGCCGCCTGCACTCATGTCCTCACACCTCCTGGGCATAGAGCCCGCTTCCCGGCAGAGAACCTCAAGGCAAAGGCTTGTGGAAACAGTCTCCCCGCATATGGGGGATCTCTTTCCCTTTGGCGATCACGGCGAGCTGCGTTTGAGGTCCATATGCCGCACATCTGAATAGGTCCAACCAAAAGGCCAGATAAAAGCAATATACACACAGGTTGCCTGATGATGCAAGCGACAATTGCAATTTCGGCGAAAAGGACGAGGTAAAGGCACGCGGTACCCAACCCGCTCGGACAGCGTTCAAAATCTCCCGCCAGCCCCTCGCACGACGTAGGCAAAAATCCGGGCGACGCGGAGAAGCCCGCATCGCCCGGCATGCAAAACCTTCTGGCCCGAGGGGGTGCACACCCCCTGAGCAGCGCCTTTTCGCGCTACCCCAGATAGTCCCCGCTCTGCTGCGCCTTCTTGGCCGAACGGATGAGGAACTCCTGGTTGGTGTTGGTCGCCTTGAGGCCCTTCACGAGCGCCGTCGCGGCGCGCTCGACGCTGTTCATGTTGGCAAGCACCCTCCTGATGCCCCACACAAACGGCTGCATCTCGGCATCGATGAGCAGGTCTTCGTTGCGCGTGCCCGATGCGACCGGGTCGATCGCCGGGAAGATGCGCTTGTCCGCCAGGTCACGGTCGAGCTTGAGCTCCATGTTGCCCGTGCCCTTGAACTCCTCGAAGATGACCTCGTCCATCTTCGATCCGGTGTCGATGAGCGCGGAGGCCAGGATGGTCAAGGACCCGCCGTTTTCGATGTTGCGGGCGGCTCCCAGGAACTTCTTGGGCGGATAGAGCGCGGCGGAGTCCACGCCGCCGGAGAGGATGCGGCCGCTGGCAGGCGCGGCAAGGTTGTAGGCGCGCGCCAGCCTCGTGATGGAGTCGAGCACGACCACGACGTCCTCGCCCTGCTCGACCAGGCGCTTTGCATGCTCGATGACGAGCTCGGCAACGGCGGTGTGGTTGTCGGCGGGCATGTCGAAGGTGGAGGCGACGACCTCGCCACGGATCGAGCGCTCCATGTCGGTGACCTCCTCGGGACGCTCGTCGACGAGCAGGCAGAAGAGGTGAACCTCGGGATTGTTTGCGGCGATGGACTGGCAGATGCGCTTGAGGACCGTGGTCTTGCCCGCCTTGGGAGGACTCACGATAAGCCCGCGCTGGCCTTTGCCGATGGGCGCCACGAGGTCGATCGCGCGGCCCGTGGTCGAGTCCTTGCCATGCTCCATGACCAGGCGCTCGTCAGGATAGATGGGCGTGAGGTCGCGGAAGCGCGGGCGCTCCTTGAGGCCTTCGGGTGACCTTCCGTTGACCGTGTCGATCCGGTGAAGCGGTGGGTACTTGTTGCCCGTCCGAGAGGGCGCGACCTGTCCCACGATCTTGTCGCCAGGGCGAAGGCCGTAGTTGCGTATGATCTGCTGGTGCACGAAGGCGTCCTGCTCGCCGGGCATGTAGTTGCCCGTACGAAGGAAGGCGTAGCCATCGCTTTGCATCTCGAGGACTCCCGTGACGGGACGGAATCCCTCCGCACGCGCGGCGGCATGGTAGATGCCCTCGACCAGCTCCTTCTTGCGCACGCCGACATAGTCGACGCCCAGCTCCGCCGCCTTTGCCCGCAGCTCTGCGACCTTCATGGCCTCGAGCTCCTCGCGGGTGAGCGTCGGTTCTGCACTGGCCTCCTGCCCCCTGCGGTTGCGGCGCTTGCTCTGGCTGCGCTTGCCCTGTCCCTGCTGCTGGTTGCCCTGGGACTTGGGGGCCTGCTGCTGGGCCTGTGCCTGCTGGTTGTTCTGAGAGCCCCTCCGCCTGCGACGGGTCTGGGTCTCTGCCGGGGGCTGCTCCCCCGCGGCACGGGCATCCGCCTCGGCAAGCGTGACGGCAGGCGGCTCTGTGATCTGCGCCGACGCCACGGTGGCGTTCTGCGTCATCTTGGTCATCTCGTCGACGTCTGGAGCCTCCGCGCCATCCTTGCGTGTGCGCAGGCGCCGACGGCGCGTCTTGTTCTCCGCCTCGGCGGTCTGCTCGGCAGGAGCAGAATCTCCGCCCTGGTTGGCGGAGGCGGCGTCTTGCACAGGAGCCGTCGAGGGCTCGGCGACGCCCTCCCCCGCCTCCGCGTCCGCCTTGCGGGGGCGTCCACGGCGGCGCTTGGGCGATGCGGGAGCCTCCTCACCCCCACCAGGGGCCTGTTCCTCAGGCGCGGGGCCAGAGGCCGGGGCCTCTGCCGCCGCCGTCGTGCGGCGACGCCTTGTGGTTCTGGCAGGCTTGGCCTCGGGGGCAACCTGCTCTACCGAGATGGGTAACGTTTCTTGGGTTTCGACGGCTTCCTCTGCCATGCACCCCACCTTTCCATGCCTGTCCAAGAAGCGACAAGGGCTTCCTGGCAAGACGTAGCAAAACCGTTCTCGTCATGTTCTGGCAGCCTGACAGGCGCCAAAGACAAAGTCTCTTCCGTTGTGATGTCGTTTGGGGAAGGGGAATCGGTCACGTGCACACATGCGCTTTGACCAGAAAGAAATATAGCACATCCAACCGACGTCAGCAAACGCGCCTGGATGTGTCGCTATCTCGTAACCTGTAACGTCTCGTTGCGGCGCTTACCCCTGGCGTGGCTTCCTGCGAATGACCAGCGCCTCGATCTGGCTCCCCAGCGTGCGTGCCACCTCGAGCCCCTTGTCGGTCAGGGCTACCCGCGCAGAGCGCGGTGCGCTGTCAAGCTGCACACGCCTGAGAAAACCCTCCTCGACAAGCGAGGACACCGACATCGAAACCGTGGGCTGCAGAAGCCCGAGGCCACCGACCAGGTCGGTCACGGAGCAGCTCTCGAAGCCATAGCCAAGCAGCCCGATGAGGATGAGCTCGCCCGACATGCAGTTGATCGAGCCCATCGCGTCGACATAGCGACGCATGCGGTCTGGCGCCACGCGGGAAAGTGCCTGGCCCGTCGGGATCATGGCGCAGGTCCTTGAGCAGAGCGCCTGGACGGCAGCACGCCCCTCGTCGGTTATCTGGCAGACGACATTGCGCTTGTCAACATCGCCCTTGAGGCGCTCGATGAAGCCGAGGGTCGAGAGGTGCTTGGTCCGATGCGTCATCGTGGGGCGAAGGGAGCCTTGGTACTCAGCGATGTCCGAGGTGCGCAGGGACCCACCCGAAACGTCGAGTCGGCACAAGATGGCAAACTCGGAGAAGGTGAGCCTCTCGGGCGCGTCAGCTTCCTGGCGCACGAGATTGTAAGCACGACGGATCGATAGGTACTCTCGTAGCTCCATGGCGCCCCCTCAAATGGTCATTTGAATGCGGTAATAACGGCCAATTATTAATGCGAGAAAAAAGGTAATACAACATTATAGCTAGCGCTTGGTGCCTGACAAATAGTTCACGATGATGTAAGAAAACAAAAAAACGCCGCCACGAGAGTGGCGGCGAAATCATCACATGACGCTCGGGGCAGAAACGCCTATCAACCTCAAGGCGACCTCCAAGTTGATGCGCACCGCATCGCACAGGGCAAGGCGCGCATGGGACAGGCCCTCCTCCATCGGCCTTCCGTCACTCGGCAGCACTTGGCAGTCGTGGTAGAAGCCGTGATACAGGCCGGCAAGCTCCTCGCAGAAGTGAGTGATGCGGAACGGGGCACGGTCTCGCGCGCAGCTCGCGATGAGCTCGGGGAACTCGGAGAGCTTGCGGGAGAGCGCCAGCTCGCTCGGGTCGGTGAGCAGGGACAGGTCGTAGTCTTCGCCGATCGCGCGCGTTGCCACGGCCTCCATGCCCATGCCGGTCGCCTCGGCCTCGCTCACGCCGGCGGCGCGGCGCAGGATGGAGCAGATGCGCGCGTGTGCGTACTGGACGTAATACACCGGGTTGGTGTTGTTCTGCTCCTTGACCTTTTCGATGTCGAAGTCGATGGTCTGGTTGGACGACTTCGAGATGAGGGTATATCGCGTGGCGTCGACGCCGGCCTCGTCCACCAGCTCCTGGAAGGCGACCATCGTCCCCTTGCGCTTGGACATGCGCACCGGCACGCCATTGCGCAGCAGGTTGACGAACTGGCCCAGCAGCACCTCATACTTGCCCGGGAAGCCCATGGCGTCCGCAACGGACTGCACGCGCTTGATGTAGCCGTGGTGATCGGCGCCCCAGATGTTGATCTCGTAGTCGGCGACCTCAAACTTCTTCCAGCAATAGGCAACGTCTGAGGCAAAGTAGGTGTACTCGCCGTTGGTCTTGATGAGCACGCGGTCCTTGTCGTCCCCGTACGCCGTGGAGCGGAACCAGAGGGCGCCCTCGTCGTCGCGGTACAGCAGGCCCTTGTCGTCCAGAATCTTGAAGGTCCTATCGATGTACGAGAGGCCCTCGGCGTCTTTCTCGTAGAACGAGCGCTCGCTGCGCCATTCGTCAAAGTCGCAGCGCACCTGGTGGCAGGTCGCGCGGATCTGGCCGAGCATGTCCTGATAGGCGCGCTCGCGGAACGCCGGGTCGCGCTCCTCGGCGTCCACGTTGACCCACTGATCGCCATCTGCCTGGTAGAAGCGCTCGGCGATCTTTATGACGTAGTCGCCGCCGTAGGAGTTGCCTCCCAGCGCCTCGTTGAACGCATCCATGTAGGGATGCGTCTCGGGACGGGAGTCATCCTCGTCGTCCACGTAGGCATCGCGGTCGGCAAGCAGGGTCGCCGCTGCCTGCTCGAGCGTCGAGCCCTGCTTGACGAGCTCGTCGATCTGCAGGTAGCGCATGGCGACCGAGCGACCAAACACATCCATCTGGCTGCCGTGGTCGTTCACGTAATACTCTCGCTGGATGTCGTAGCCCGCATGCTCCATGACGTTGCAGAGCGAGTCTCCGATGGCCGCCCAGCGACCATGGCCAACGTGCAAGGGCCCCGTGGGGTTGGCCGAGACAAACTCGACCTGCACGCGCTCGCCGCCCCCAAAGTCGCTCTTGCCCCACTCGTCGCCCGTCTGCCGAATGGTGTTGATGACCTCATTGCTGGCCGCATGGCTCAGATAGAAGTTGATGAAGCCCGGGCCAGCCACCTCCACGCGTTCGATTGACGGGTCTGAAGGAACGTGGGCGACGATGGCTGCCGCGATCTTTGCAGGAGCCATGTGGGCAAGGCGGGCGGAGCGCATGGCGACCGTCGAGTCCCAGTCACCGTTGCCGGAGTCTGCAGGTCGCTCGATTCCGCAATCTGCCACCTCAAACGCGGGCAGGTCGCCAGCGGCCTGCGCGGCTGCGATTGCTTGCTTTACGAGCTCCTCGATCGTGTCGGGCATGCGGATACTCCTTCTTCCTATGGCATGACGGACGGGCGCGGCACAAGAGAATGCCCGCGTACGCGGTCACGAGTGTAGCAGAGTTGCACACCGCTCACGGGTGCATCCCTGCCACACACCTATTCTTTGCATACCCCGTGCTGCCATTACCCAGGAGGACGGAGCGCGGGAAAGGCTTCTTCTACGCCATGGCGTTGCGCGCCAGGTTCTGGCGAAGGTCCGCCAGCCCCGGCTCGAGGCCCACGGGATAGACCTGCGGGTTCAGGAAGCGCCTGAAGGCGAGGTCGAGGTGCATCACCGCGTCGCGGCAGCGTGCCTTGGCGGCATGGATGCTCTCGGGCTCGCTCACCCGATGGCCTTCCTCCACAAGGGGCACGAGCATCTCGGCGTAGTCTCTCCCCGACAGGTCGTAGGTGGTCAGGGGGTCGAGCACGTCCACCATCTTGGTGGCACCGTCATGCGCGACGTCATCGACCACGATCATGTCTCCGACGGGGCAGCCGACCTCGTCATAGTAGCGGCGGATGTGCTGGATGCCGGGAATGGTGCGCTTGTAGAGCTGCTCCGAGAGCTTCATGACGGGACGCCACGAGCTCTCCCCCCGGGCACGCGTGGCCGAGAGCTTGTAGACGCCTCCCAGCGAGGGCTGCGGGTCACAGGTCGCGAGCTTCGTGCCGACGCCAAACGAGTCGATGGGCGCGCCCTGGGCAAAGAGCGACTGAATCGTGTACTCGTCCAGGTCGTTCGAGACCGAGATCTTCACATAGGGAAGCCCCGCCTCGTCAAAGGCGGCACGCGTCTCCTTAGAGAGCTTGGCCAGGTCACCCGAGTCGATGCGGATGGCCGCGAGACGCTCGCCTCGCTCCTCCATCTCCTTCGCGACGGTGATGGCGTTCTTGATGCCCTGGTGGACGTCGTAGGTGTCGAGCAGAAACACGCAGTTCTTGGGGCTCGACTGGGCAAAGGCGCGAAACGCCTCGACCTCCGTCGGGAAGGCCATGACCCACGAGTGGGCATGGGTGCCAAAGACGGGAATGCCGTAGATGCGGCCGGCGAGCACGTTGGAGGTGTTGGTCGCCCCTCCGATGAAGGACGCACGCGCCACGGCGAGCCCGCCATCCGGCCCCTGAGCGCGCCTGAGGCCAAAGTCGGATACGGGATGGCCCTCCGCCGCGAAGACGACGCGAGCCGTCTTGGTGGCCACGAGCGTCTGGAAGTTCACGAGGTTGAGCAGGGCCGTCTCGAGCAGCTGGCAGTCGATGACGGGGCCGATGACACGGACCATGGGCTCGCGGGGAAACACGAGCTCGCCCTCGGGGATGGCGCTCACCGACACGCGCATGCGGAAGTCGCGCAGGTAGTCCAGGAAGCCCTTCTTGAACATGGGTCCCCCGCCCGGCGCCTGGATGGAGGCGAGGTATTCGAGCGCCTCGCTGTCAAAACGGAAGTTCTCGATGAGGTCCGCAATCTGCCCCATGCCGCACGCAATGGCGTATCCGCTGCCAAACGGGCTGTCGCGGAAGAAGACGTTGAAGCATCCCTCCTCGTCAGCAAGCCCAGACTCCCAGAATCCCTGGGCCATGGTGAGTTCGTAGAGGTCGGTGTTGAGCGCGACGTCAGTCGGCTTTGTCTGGTCGGTCAGTGCCATGGAGCACGCTCCTTCGTGTGTGTGCCTGCCTGTTGGTAAAAGAGGGTATCACTTACGCGCACAGGCGGCAGGCGGGACAAGGCGCAGGGTCCGCCTAGGCGCCACGCCCCTCGTCACTTCCAGGCAGATACCAGTAGGAGTGGAAGCCCGAAAGGAACGTGAGCGCCCCACGAGGCATCTGCGTCACGGCGTTGAACACGTTGAGGAAGTCGCCCGCGGCAGACGCCAGCGCCATCGCACCGAATACGCCGAGCGTGGTGAGGTTTGGGACGATCATGCAGGCAAGGTACGGGATGAGCCCCAGCACGGTCGCGGGCAGAAGCGACATGAGGCAGAAGTGAGCGAGCGTCATGTCCTCGGTTCCCACCACAAAGAGGAGTCCCTTGGAGAGTGCCTGGTACATATAGACGTCCCCACGGAAGCACAGGGCGTGGATGAACTCGTGAGGCACCATCGTCAACAGGGTAAGAAGACTTCCGTACAAGAACGCCTCGTATCCAAACGCGGCCATGCCGCAGCGCATCACCAGAAGCCCATACAGCACCGCAAAGATGGCGAGGGCAAGCCCGTTGCCGATGAGCCCCATCGCACCTGCGGACTCCGGCTCGCGAAAGGCGACCGCCCCTGCGGGAAGGGGCTCGCGCCTGGGCAGCGAGTCCGGGCCGTCGTATGTGCCTGCATAGTGAAAGCGCATCATATCCCCATTCCACGTGCGGCCATGCCACAATCTGAATAAAGAGCACGTAACGGCCATTGTAGCCGAGATGCGCATGCCCAAGGGGAGCAGCTCTTGGCAATTCCTTCACAGGCGCTGTCATTTGGGCCAAAACGACGGGCGACGGATGGGCAGGTTAGGTTATCCTATACTCTTGGTATGAGTTTTTATTCTGGGAGAGACGCATGACGCACTTAGCCGACAAGAGGCAGACGCGCAAGGTCCAACCACGTCCGCTCATAGGCATCTGCTCTCGTCCCGGATACGAGGGCGGAGACATCTCCGCCATCGGAACGCAGTATGCCGACGCCGTCCAGGAGGCAGGCGGGATTCCCGTGGCACTCCCCTACGGCTTTGGGGTCGCCGCCATCGCGGGAGAGATCATCGACCGCATCGACGGGCTGTTGCTCACGGGGGGCGGCGACATCTCTCCCGACGCCTTTGGCGGCAGCCCGTATGCCGAGGGCTGCGTCGCGAAGATCTCGTTCATGAGCGCGGAACGTGACGTGTTTGAATGGGCCGCCGTGCGCGCCGCCTGGGAGCTCGACATCCCCTGCCTGGGAATCTGCCGTGGCATGCAGGTCATGAACGTCTCATTTGGCGGCACATTGGTCCGCGACATCTCCGAGCTTGGTGGAAACCGCATAAACCACGCCTGCTTTGCACGCGGGACCGAGGAGATCCACCAGGTGCGAATCGAGCGTGGCACGCAGCTGTGGGACATCATCGGCACCGAGGAGCTCAGCGTGAACTCGATGCACCATCAGGCGGTGCGTGACGTCGCCCGCGGCGCGCAGATCACCGCCTGGGCTCCCGACGGAACGCCCGAGGGGCTTGAGTTTCCCAGCAGGAACTTCTTTGTCGGCGTCCAATGGCACCCCGAGCAGATCCGCAACACCCCTCAGCTCTTTAACGCCTTTGTCGATGCCGCGCACGACATGATGGCATAAGGAGCCTTACGGCAACCGCTTCCCCTAGAAATGGCTGTACGTGGGAAAGATCGCGACCGATTCGGGAAAGAGCGCGCCGGCATACGCCACAAAGTAGTCATCCGTCATGGACGAGAGGTAGTCGACTGTCGTGAGGTCGAGGTCGTCCTCCCATGCATAGCGCTTGCCGTAGTGGGCAAGCCGGTCGGAGACGACGCGAATGTGGTGACGGAAGACCGCCGAGTCCTCCCTCCCCGCGGCCAGGTCCTCGCGGACGTGCTCGTACATCCCCCTGAACACGTCATGCACTCCTGAGGAGAAATCCCCGTTGACCTCGGAGGCCCCGTAGATCAGCTCGTAGTTCTCGCGCTTGGCGCGGACCATCTCCCTAAACGCCGGCTCGCCCATCTGCAGGCACGACTTGCCCACGCTGTGCTCGACGATGTCGGCAATGAAGGAGGAGAGCGCCCAGGCGTTATAGCCGCCGCCAAGCCCGTCGGCGAAGGCATCCGGGGAGCAGATGCCCGCCCTGATGGCATCCTGGCGGTCTTTGCCCACGTACGCGATGATGTCTGCCACGCGCACGGCACAGCCCTCGAGCGTCATCGGGCGAAGGTGCCTGATCGCGTCGTCGCCCTGCTCCCAGCAGCGCTGCACCACGCGGTCGAACGTGTCGAACCCCTTGAGGCCGCTCGTCTCGAAGCGCTGCCGCTCGAACTCCCCGTTGTGGCAGATGACGCCGTCGAGCGTCTGCAGCGAGAGGTTGCGCCACCCGAGCACGTCGAGCACCCGCACGCTCTGCACGTTATGGAAGAACCACCGCCCCGTGCGTTCGTGGTAGCACTCGTTGAGGTAGCGCTCCCCCACGTGCCCGAAGGGGGTGTGTCCGATGTCGTGCCCCAGCGCGATCGCGTCGATGAGGTCGAGGTTGAGGCCCAGCGCACGGCCGATGTCACGTGCGACGCGGCTCACCAGCTGCACATGCAGGCCGCGACGGCAGAGGTCGTCGTTGGCGCGGAAGGAAAAGACCTGGGTCTTGCCCGAAAGACGGTTGTACTGGGGCATGTGCATGATCTTTTCGACGTCGCGGACGAACGCGGGTCGAAGCGGCGTGTCTCGGTCGCGATCCGGCTCCCGGCGTATGGCCGCGATGTCAAGGCAGGCAAAGGGGCTCACCTCGCCCCTGCGATGACGCTCCACCATCTGGAGCGCTTCGGGACTGAGCTCTGCGCGCACGTCGGGCGCAAGGGGATTCACAAGGTCAGGCATGGGTGTTCTCCCTTCAGTCGAGCCTCATCGTATCCTTCGCATCGGACGAAAAGTCGCCCTCTCCTGCGTGGGGTGCGAAGGCAAAGCAGAGGTCGCCCGGATCACAGATGGCGAGCCCGAGCGCTCGCTGCAGGGAAAGGGACGCCTCGTTGTCAGGAAAGACCTCGCACCAAGGAGTCTGCCCACGGTCGAGCATCTGGTTGATCTTTGCCGACTCGAGCGTCCTCGCCCAGCCCTCACGCCTATGTCCCTCAAAGACCGTGAGCAGGCCAAACGAGCCATCAGGCCGCTCTCCGATGAACCCCACCAGCTCGTCGTCCACAAAAGCGCCCAGGAAGTCGCCCCTTCCAAGCGAGCTCTTGAGCTGTTCGTCCGAAAGGAACACGTTGTGATCGCAATGGTCGCGAACGACGTCAAAGAACGTCTCGTCGAGCACCCGCGCATCCTTCCCGACGGGAAGGTGCAGCCTGGCACGACGACGATAGATTGCGACATGGCAGGGCAGGTGGCCCGTGAGCCCCGCCACGCGCGACGCCGCGTCACGAAGCCCCGGCCCCAAAAGGGCGACCATGGGCGTGTCGACGAAGAGCGCGAGCACCGCCTCTCCCAGCTCATGGTCAGGTGCATAGAGCAGAGACTGGCTACCGTCGACGTCAAGGAGCACGCAGCCCTCGTCGGCATAGCGCACCTGGCCGATGCCGCGACGGATGGTCTCGACCAGGGGGAAGGCGGCACGAGGCGCGCCGTCGAGCAGCTCGGCCGCGCGGGAGCGAAGCTGCGTGGGGTCTTGCATCGTGGAGCCCATGAGCACCTGCAGGCGACGGGCGACCTGTCGCGACCCCAGCTCGCTGGGATGCTCGTAGCCATCGGCGAGCAGCGAACTATCGTGGTCAAGCAGGCGCAGCCCGTCCACGAGCATCATCTCGTCATGGACCGACACGTTTGCGGCGATCATCGAGGGAACGCGCTCCCAGCAGCTCATCGCGTGGGAGGGAGAGGCGTCCTCGTCGTGCCACAGCGGGGTGCAGACGAAGGTGGGGACCTCCGGCCAGATGCGTGCGACCTCAACGAAGTAGTTGCGCACGTCTCGTGCCGTGGGGCGCGCGCGGCAGGGCTCGTAGCGGTAGTTCTCGCCCAGCGCGATGACCACGGCCACGGGATCGACGAGCGAGGCGAGCCCAAGGAGCGTCCCCGTCTGGAAGACCTGTCCTCCCAAGCCCTGGTTGACGATGTCGAAGCCAAAGGAATCGGCAAGGAGGTGGGGCCACGCGGTCGCCGGATCTCCCGTCACGAAGCCCTGTGCGATGGAGTCCCCAATGACGAGCAGCTGGCTCCGCTGGTCCACGGGCTGGACGAAGGTCCCGTTGCCCCAGACCCTTCTGACCGCACACCCACGCAGGGCGGGAAGCCATATGCGCACGTGGTGCGTCTCCCCAAGCCCGGGGAGCATCACGAGCCCTGGGAGCGGGGCCTCCTCAGGGTCGTCGAGCGAAAACCGGAGCACGGATTCGGACTCGGTAGGCATGCTGCAGGGAAGGTGGCGACCATCGACGTCGACGGAGATGCCGTCAAGGGCGTCATCATCCTCCCCTCGGATGGGATCGAGGACGGCGCGCGTGCCCGAGGGCTCGCCGTCAAGGAGAACCTCGAGGGCCAGCTCGGTCGAGTCGGTCTCGAGCTCCATCGTCACGCCGGCGGTCGTGCGGGCCATCTGGCGGAAAAGCCCAGGATGCCAGGCGAGGCACGAACCCATGGTGCGCACCTGCTCGCTCGAGAAGCGCCAGGGCCGCACCCAGCCGTCGCGCTCCCTCGCGCTCCGAACGCACCCATGCAGGAGCGGTTGGGCGTCGACACACACGAACTGCCCGTCCGCCGTGCCCTCTACCAGCGTGTCGATGACGGAGGAACCCATGGGGGGACTAGCCGCCAAACACGCTCATCAAGATGACCACCACGACGAGAAGGGCGATCCCGGCAAGCACGATCTTCTGCCCCACGGGCATGTTCAGGTCCTCGTCGGGCTCCATCAGCTTTGCGTTGCGCTCGCGGATGGCGCGATCGCGCGCGTCAAGGTCGCTCTCGCGCTGCTGGCGCTCGCGCTCCGCCTTGAGCCGCGCGAGCTCGGCGCGCTCGCGGCGCGCCTGCTCCTGAGCCTCGCGCTCGGCTCGTTCCGCACGCAGCGCCTCGAGCTCCGCACGTTCCTCGTCGGTCAGTGGTGCATCGTTTTCTGCCATTGATACTCCTCAAACAAACGCGGGGACACCTCGCGTGTGCAAACAGGGGATGGCCACAGCCTGGTGGCGACCTTTCCTAGTTTACCCCACCCGTCACGACGCGCTCGGAGCAAGGACTCCCGTTGCGTCAAATGCGGGAACGAAGCTCTCCGAGACCGTGCCGCCCTGCTGCCACCACATGCGCTCAAAGCCCAGCTCGTCAGCGTGGTCGAGAACCGCTTCGTACTCCTCTTCCGAAAGGGGGCGGGAAAGGTTGCCCCCGCGCCTCTTGCACGTCTCGTTGGGAGTGTACTGGTTCATGACGGAGAGGTCGACCTCGTTTCCGCACATCTCCCACACCTTGTCGAGAACTGCGCACGAATCGGCCACCTCTCCGGGAAGGACCAGATGGCGCACGATGATGCCGCGCGTCATGCGTCCGGGCAGCCCGTCCTCCCCGTCGGCATCCGCCGCCCTGCCGCCCGCCTTTCTGAGCAAGCGAAGCATCTCTAGGAGGGATTCCTCGGCGCGCTGCGGGTAGTCTGGCGCGGCGGAGAGGCGTGCGGCCAGCTCGGAGGACGCGTACTTGAAGTCGGTCAGCCAGACGTCAACCACCCCGTCCAACGCGGCCACGACCTCCGGCAGCTCGTAGCCTGAGGTGTTGCATACGATGGGGATGGCGAGGCCATCCGCGCGAGCCATCTTGACGGCCTCTACTATGTGCGGTGCGTAGTGGAGCGGGGTCACGAGGTTGATGTTGAGGGCCCCTTGCCCCTCGAGCTCAAGCATCATCTGCGAGAGGCGCTCCGTCGTAACCTCGAGCCCGAACCCCTCCTGCGAGATCTCGTGGTTTTGGCAAAAGACGCAACGGAGTGGACATCCCGTGAAGAAGATGGTTCCCGAGCCCCGCTCTCCCGAGATGGGCGGCTCTTCCCAAAAATGAAGCGCCGAGCGCGCGACGCGCAAGGTGGACGTTGCGCCACAGATGCCCGCCTTGCCCGAAGCGCGCTGCGCACCGCAGCGCCTTGGACAGAGCTCGCACCGCTCGTAGGCTGCCATTGAAAGGTCCATCTGCGCTCCCCTCTCGCACGTTCACGCGCTCAAACATAGCATGCCCATCAAGTTTTCGCTTGACAGAAAGACAAGGTGCTGCCACAATTGCTTGCACGTTCATCATCCGGGGATGTAGCTCAGCTGGGAGAGCGCAGCGTTCGCAACGCTGAGGCCGAGGGTTCGAACCCCTTCATCTCCACCACATGTTCCGAGACGCTCCGATTGGGGCGTCTTTTTTTGTGCGTGCGCCGTGCGGGGGTTCGAACCCGTGAGGGCGGAAGTGGCCTGTGGCCACTTCCGGGCGGAGCGGAACAGCCGCGGAGCCGTCGAGCGCCGCCGCAGGCGGCGCGGCGAACCCCTTCATCTCCACCAACTTCTGCGGGCACCTTCAAGCGAGGTGCCTTTTTCATGTCTGCGGACAGCGCGGGGGGTTCGTTTGAGGGACGCGGCACGCTGAGGAGATGGAATTCTCGTTCCGTCAGCGTTCTTGCGGGGGCGCGGAACGCCGACGAGATGAGTTTCTCGTTCCGTAAGCGTTCTTGCGAGAGGGCAGCACGCTGAGGAGATGAGTTTCTCGTTCCGTCAGCGGATTCCTGAGGTGGCGCCGCGCTGACGGGATGGGTTTCTCGTTCCGTCAGCGTTCTTGAGAGTGGGCAGCACGCTGAGGAGATGGAATTCTCGTTCCGTAAGCGTTCTTGCGAGGGAGCGGCACGCTGACGGGATGCGTTTCTCGTTTCGTCAGCGTTTTTCGAGGGCGCGGCACGCTGACGAGATGAGTATCTCGTTCTGTCAGCGTTTCTGCGAAGGGATGCCAGCAGAGACAAGACGCACACAGTTGCGGCCAAAGCGCAAAGACAGGCACCGACCTGCGAAAACAGCAAAGTCGGCTCCCGCGGCAAAATAATGAACCCACCTCCAGAAGGTGGGTGTCCTCATCGCCCGTTCCAGCTTCCTCAACAACGGAGGATACCTGTACTGAACGCGAGATTTGGACTCCCTCGTAACGCTTGTCGGTTCACCCAGTTGATGCCGCAGGAGGCCGACACCTCACACTATACGTAAGTCAACCATATTTACCAGTCTTGACTTATGGCACCAGATTGGGACAATAGGAAGGACGGCCGCTCCGCCTGGAGGGCCTTTTTTCATATCGTAACCGTGGACATCAGCGGCTCTTCCCCATCCGCTGGTATCATGCCTATGACGTATGTTTGATGCATGTGAGGGGGTGAAGAACGTGAACGTAGAGTTGCTGCCGCCCTATCTGTGCCTGCTTGGCATCTCGTTTCTCGTCTCGTTCTTCCTGACCCCCATCGCCAGCAAGATTGCCTGGCGTGTGGATGCCGTGGACTATCCTGCGGCGCGTCGCATCAACAGGAAGCCCATCCCGCGCATGGGCGGCATCGCCGTCTTTGGCGGCATCGCCTCGTCGTTTTTCATGCAGCTGCTCGGTGCCCGCCACCTCTCGTGGCCCGTCATGCTGCAGCCGTCCCCGTTGCTCGACATCAACTACTGGGCCGTCGCCGTCTCGTTCGTCGTCATCTTCGCGACAGGCCTCATCGACGACAAGTACCAGCTCTCCCCCAAGCAGAAGCTTCTTGGGCAGGTCATCGCCGCATGCGTCGCCGTCTCCGGCGGCCTCGTGATCGGCAAGGTCGTAAACCCCCTCACCGACCAGTTCATCGACTTTGGCTGGATCTCCTACCCGATCACCATCGTCTACCTCGTGGCGTATTCAAACATCATCAACCTCATCGACGGCCTGGACGGCCTCGCATCGGGCATCTCGTGCATCTCGAGCCTCACTATGTTCATTCTCTCGATGATGGCGGGACGCCTGGACGCCGCGGCCCTCGCCATTTCGATCACCGGCTCGACGCTGGCCTTCCTGAGGTACAACTTCCACCCTGCCTCGATCTTCCTCGGCGACTCGGGAGCGCTGCTTCTTGGGTTTGCCCTCGGCACCGTCTCGCTGCTTTCCGTGACCCGCATCGCCGGCCTCACGACCATCATCGTCCCGCTGGTCATTGCCGGCATCCCCATCATCGACACGTTCTCCGCGATCGTGCGGCGCAGCCGCGCCCACGTGAGCATTGGCCAGGCCGACCGCGGGCACATCCATCACCGCCTCATGGAGGAGGGCTTTGACCAGCGCGGCGCCGTGCTGGTCATGTACAGTTGGACCGCCATCCTGTGCATGGGCACCTTTGCCATGACACAGGTGGCCATGCTCCCCCGCATCGCCATCTTCACGGTGCTCATGGTCGCCTCGGCGACCTTTTCCATCCACCTCAAGCTCTTCCAGCCGGTCCTCCTGCATCACTACAACCCCAAGACGGGCGATGACGAACTGATCGGTCCCCAAGACCCAGCCTTCAAGGAGGAGGAGGCGCGCTTCGAGGAGGAGCACGGCGGCCTCCCCCACCTCCCCTAAGCCCACAGTTAGGAACGTATTCGCATGTTCAAGACCCTCTACCTCGTCCGCCATGGACAGACGTTCTTCAATGTCCGCCACGTCATACAGGGATGGTGCGACTCGCCGCTCACGGAGCGGGGCATCGCGCAGGCAGAGCTCACACGACACTGGTTCGAGGCCAACGGCATCACCTTTGACCATGCCTACTCGTCGTCGTCAGAACGTGCCTGCGACACGCTCGAGATCATCACCCGGGGCTCCCTGCCCTACGAGCGCACGAAGGGCCTCAAGGAGTTCAGGTACGGCAACCTCGAGGGATGCCCCTACGACCTCTTTGTCGTGAGCCCCTATGCCAGCTATGGAGACTGGCTCGTCCAGTTTGGCGGTGACGACGAGACCAAGGTCGCCACGCGCATGACCAGCACGCTCGTCGACATCATGGAGCGGCCCGGCCACCAGAGCGTCCTTGCGGTCTCGCATGGCGCCTGCATCCGCTGCTTCACGAGCGCCTGGGACGCCCACAACCTGGTGCATGTGGACACGGTCACCAAGAACTGCTCTGTGTACACCTTCAGCTATGAGGATGGCATCTTCTCGCTGAGGGACCTCTTTGAGCCCGACGACTCCGCCTTGGGCTGACCTCCGTCGCAAGACATGAGTCGGGGCCCCTTCGTCGCCGCGGCGACGAAGGGGCCCCGATGTATCAAGCGATTGCGAAAACGCTACTCGGCGAGTGCCTTCTTGGCGACCTCGGCGATGGCGGCGAAGGCCGCCTCGTCCTCGTAGGCGATCTGGGCGAGGACCTTGCGGTCGAGCTCGACGCCGGCGAGCTTCAGGCCGTGCATGAACTTGCTGTAGGAAA
>CADBRX010000031.1 GCA_902797175.1 uncultured Coriobacteriaceae bacterium
AAGCACATCGAGGGCATCTCGGACATGCGCGACGAGTCCAACCGCAAGGGCATGCGCATCGTCATCGACCTCAAGAGCGGTGCCGTGCCCCAGGTCGTGCTCAACAATCTCTACAAGCGCACCCAGCTGCAGGCAAACTTCGGCGTCATCGACATCGCGCTCGTGGACGGCGTGCCGCGCACGCTCACGCTGCGCGAGATGCTCTCGTACTACATTGACCACCAGATCGACGTGGTGACCCGCCGCACGCAGTACGACCTCGACAAGGCCCAGAAGGACCTGCACATCCGTGAGGGCCTGCTCATCGCCGTGGACAACATCGACGAAATCGTGCACATCATCCGCACCTCGCGCGACGATGCCGAGTCCAAGCGCCGCATGAACGAGCGCTTTGGCCTTGACGACATCCAAGGCGAGGCCATCCTGCAGATGCGCCTGCGCCGCCTGACGGGCCTTGCCCGCGACGAGCTTGTTGCGCAGATCGAGGACCTGCGCTCGCGCATCGCCTACTACCTCGACCTGCTCGAGCACCGCGAGAAGATCCTGGGCGTCATCAAGGACGAGCTGCGCCAGATCGCGGCGCGCTTTGGCAACAAGCGCCGCACTCAGATCAGCGAGGTGGGTGTGCAGAACCTCGACGTCGAGGACCTCATCGCCGAGGAGGACATGGTCGTCACCTGCACGCACGCCTGCTACATCAAGCGCCTGCCCGTGGCCACGTACCGCTCGCAGAAGCGTGGCGGCAAGGGTGTCCAGGGGCTTTCCCTCAAGGACAACGACTTCGTCGAGGACCTGTTTGTGGCGTCCACGCACGACTACGTGATGTTCTTCACCAACAAGGGCAAGGTGTATCGCCTCAAGGTACACGAGCTGCCCATCGGATCGCGCCAGGCGCGCGGGTCTGCGCTGGTCAACGTGTTGGCACTCTCCGAGGGTGAGCACCCGATGGCCATCATCACGGCGCGTGACTTCCCCGAGGACGAGTACCTGGTCTTCGCCACCAAGAACGGCATGGTCAAGAAGACGTCGATGAGTGCCTATGACAACAGCCGTCGCGACGGCCTCATTGCCATCAACCTCAAGAAGGACGACGAGCTGGTCAACGTCCGCCGCGTCAAGAAGGGAGAGAAGATCATCCTGTGCTCCTCCGACGGCAAGGCCATCCTCTTTGACGAGTCCGAGGTGCGCCCGACCGGACGTGACACCTCCGGCGTCCGCGGCATCACGCTCAAGGGTGACGCCGCCATGCTGGGGATGGAGATCTCCAACGGCAAGGGCGACCTGCTGGTGCTCACCGAGAAGGGCTACGGAAAGAGGACGCCTGTGAGCGAGTATCCCGAGCACAAGCGTGGTGGCCAGGGCGTGTTCACCATCGCCATGACGCAACGCAAGGGCAACCTGGTTGCCTGCCGCGTCGTCGGACCGCAGCATGAGCTGATGATCGTGTCGGAGGCTGGCGTGGTGATCCGCGTCAAGGCGACGGACATTTCCCGACTCGGTCGATCGACCCAAGGCGTCAAGGTCATGAACATGGCCGAGTCTGATCGAGTCAGCGCGGTGGCGCGCATGGTGGTGCGCAAGAAGAAGGCCGCCCGTGTTGACCCGATGCAGGGCGCACTCGACCTGGCCGCTGCGGGCGAGGAGAACGAGGACGACCCGATCGATATCGGTGGAGAAGAGAACATGTCTGACGCGCTGCTGGATGACGAGGAGTAGCGCCTGGTAGACTCACATGAGGCACCCGCCCCTTTCATGCTTCGCTCAGCACTTCGTGAAGTCGCTGCGCATGAAAGGGGCGGGTGCTTTCGTTTATTCACTGAGCGCTGCTCCTCGGCAGCCAGCGTGTCAGGAGCCATGGGACAGCCTTAGATATTGGTGGGCACCGCTTCGCGGTGCCCGTTTTGGTATGATTGGGTCAGTGTGAATCGATTCTTGTTGTTGGGGTGATTGGGTCATGGAGAACGCTGAGGTCACCATTAAGCAGGTTGCGGACGAGTGTGGGGTTTCCAAATCCACGGCCGTGCGCAAGTTCAAGGAACTGAACCTTCCCGTCATCACGCGCGGAGGGAAGGGAACGGTCTATTTGGGACCCGAGGCTGCCTCTGCGTTGGCCCATGCGTTGGTGAAGGGACGCGCCCCAGAGGTCTCCGCCGAGCGGGCGTCAGAGATCATCGACATCGCTGACTTGGTCTCGAACGAGCCAGAACCTGCGGCTGAAGCGACTGATGCTGTCATCGAATCTTCCGCACGTGACGCGATACTTGAGATGTATCGGGACCAGATTCGGTCACTCTCGAGGACCAATGATCTCTTCCGTGACCAAATCAATCAGCTCAATAACGTCATTGAGGCGATGCGTACGCAGAACGAGGCAACCATCGCGCTTTTGACCGACCAGATTGATCGACTCAACGTGCAGATAACTTCGATTCAGAAGGAGAAGGACCAGCTTCGTGACGAGCTCTCGATGAGCCGCGCGCTGGAAGGGTTCCACTTCCCCTGGCAGCGTGACCGAATCGTGTCGCACTACTTGCTTCCCGCATCGAAGCACATGGCGTCAGACGAACCGAGCTACGAAGAGCCCTAAGACTCAACCGATACGGAAGGGTGGGACCCCTGCGTGTCACGTGACACGCAGGGGTCCCACCCTTCCGTATCGGTCTTACAGGTCGTCGGTGAAGTCAGCGGGGGAGAGGGACTCGACAAAGTCGTGGAAGCGTTCCAGCTCCTGCTGCTTCTCGCTGCGCTCCACACCCTTGAAGTCGGGAAGCGTCGCAGCATTCAGGACGCGTTCGTCGGCGAGAATCGGTGCACCCATGCGCACAGCGAGCGCGATTGCGTCAGAGGGCCGACAATCGACTTCCAGGGCCTCACCGAATTCCGTCTTGAGAAAGAGCTGCGCGTAGAAGGTCGTCCCGTGGACGTCGGTGATGGCGACCGCGTCAAGCTTTGCCTGGAGTGACTCGATTAGACTCTTGAGAAGGTCATGCGTCATGGGACGCTCATGAGGAGAGACATCGAGTCCCATCGAGATGGCAGTCGCTTCAACCGTGCCAATGCGAATGGGCAGCTGAATCGGATCCGACCCATCCGTAGGGTGCGTGGTGAGCACGATGAGCGAGGGCACGACTCCTCCGCCTACGGCGATGGTGTGTATGTCCATGCGAACGAGGGACATGTGAGACCTTTCGGTTGATTAGCTTGTGGGGTAATGGTACCCGTCTGAAGCATAGTTGCAAGCACGGATATCGAATTGTCATGTGGTGTCATAATGTCGAATGGACGACACGAGAAGGGAACGGATCCATGGCACATCGTAAGCAGGGCGTTTCACGCGAGCTGGACGAACTCTCGAGCACGCTCGTGGGAGACGCCCTCGACCTTCTGGCAGAGGGAAACGACGTGAACGTCCTTCTCGTCGTGCAAGATGAAGAGGGTACGCTGGCGAGCTTCGAGTTCTTTGACGACGATCCTGACGCATTGCTTGACGCGGCTCACGACCGCGTCAAAGAGCTGGCAAAAAAGCATGGTGATTCGGTCGAGGGAATCGGTGAACCGATTCGCTATGCCTTGGTGTATGAAGGCATGGTTGCCGTCGAAAGCGATGCCTATCAGGATGCCCTCATGCTCGAGTTTGGGGAAAAGGGCTGGTACGCATACTCGGCCTATTCGCTGTACGAGGGCAAGGGGGCAGGGGAGGACTTTGCCTGGACCGATCCAGCCCCCGCCGGCGAGATCGAACCACTGCTCTAACCGATACGAAAGGGTGGGACCCCTACGTATCGCTGATACGTAGGGGTCCCACCCTTTCGTATCGAACCCCCGCGATGGCTACGCACAAAAAAGACGCCCCGGCTGGAGCGTCTCGGAACATGTGGTGGAGATGATGGGGTTCGAACCCACGACCTCAGGCTTGCAAAGCCCGCGCTCTCCCAGCTGAGCTACATCCCCGGATGCATGCGGTTACCCGCACCCCTTCTTATAATAACCGCCCCAGCGGCGACTCGGCTACACTGGGGCGGCTATTCGCGAAGGGTGGTGGGCCTGACAAGGCTCGAACTTGTGACCT
>CADBRX010000032.1 GCA_902797175.1 uncultured Coriobacteriaceae bacterium
CGCATGGCGCGCAGGATGATCTGGGTGTTCTCCTCGGTGGAGCGGGTGGGGTCGGTGTCGTCGATGCGCAGGATGAAGGTGCCGCCGGTGGCACGGGCAAAGGCCCAGTTGTAGATGGCGGTGCGGGCGCCTCCCACATGCAGCTTGCCGGTGGGGGAGGGCGCAAAGCGCACGCGGACGCTCTGGTTCTCGGACAAGGTGGTTCCTCTCGGTACGAATGGTACGTGCAACCCATTAAGTATAGCCTTGGCGCGCACGGCTGGCGCGTAGGCACATCGAGCTTGAAGGTGTCGACACATGCGGCCGTGCAGGCGACTTTTGGCCAGATGTCCGCAAGGTTCATGCAACACTGTCGAAAGCAAGTGTCGAAGCATTCACAAATTCACGACGTACCTTCGGGCGACTTGTCGAAAGGAATCCAGCGATGGCGAAAATCAGCAATTACGAGGAAGGGTCAAACGGCGCCACGTATCTTGGGACTCGACGGGAAGGGAGGGTCCGCGTGGCTGCATCCGATACCAAGGCAGAGCTTCTGCGCCATCTTGACAGCGTGACGCGCACGCTCGACTTTGCCTCCCTTGCGCCCTTTACCACCGCGCGCATTGCCGCCGACGTCATGGTGTCGCGCAACCTCGCGAGCCAGTACCTCAACGAGCTCGCCCGCGAGGGGTATCTCGTCAAGATCAACACCCGCCCGGTCATCTTCATGCACAAGCGTGGCGTCGAGCGCTTCTTGCAGACGCGCTTCGACCGCTGCGAGTTCGACTCGGTCGAGGACCTCATGTCGGTCATCGGCTATGGCGGGCATCGCGACTTTGACAACGCCATCGGCTATGACCTGTCGCTCGCCACCTGCATCGAGCAGCTCAAGAGCGCCATCGGGTACCCGCCCCACGGCCTTCCGGTCCTTTTGGTGGGCGAGCCGGGTACGGGCAAGGCCATGCTCTCCCGCCTGATGTTTGACTACGGCACCAACGCGCAGGTGCTTCCCTCGGGCGCGCGCTACGTCTCGGTTGACTGCTCGCGCTACGGCGAGGACGACGCGCGGTTCCGCCACGACATGTTGGGCGTGAAGGGGCTTGCGGGCTACCTTGCGGAGGCCGCGGGCGGCATCGTGTACCTGGCGAAGTTCGACCAGCTCACGCGCACCTCGCGCGACCTCGTGCTCGAGCGGCTGCACAACGGCCTCGTTGACACAGCGGGCTCCACGCTGCCAGCTCGCGTGGTGCTTTCGACCTCGCGTCCCCTCGACGATCCCATCACGCGCCAGATCACCCATCGCGTGCCGCTGGTGGCCCAGGTACCCTCGCTCCTGGAACGCACCGCCGAGGAGCGCACCGACCTGGTCATGCACTTCCTTCGCATGGAAGGCCGTCGCGTGGCGGCCGACGTGGCCATAAGCAGGGGAGCACTGCGCACGCTCGTGGAGGCCAGCTTCGAGGACAACGTCGACGGCCTGCGCTCGACCATAACCAACTGCTGCGCCGGCGCCTACCTCAACCACACCGAGGAGCAGCTTGTCATCCGCTCCTACAACCTTCCCGCAACCATCCTGGGGACGGCTTCGGTCGAGGAGGACGACGACAAGCTCGTGACGGGCGACAAGCGCATCTCTCCCGGCGCGACCTCGCGTACCAGCCGCTACTTCCAGGCCATCCTTGACGCATTCAAGGCATATCGCGACAGCCAGGTCACCTTTGACGAGTTCTTCCACACGGCGGCCTTGCAGGTGCAGGAGTACCAGGACTACCTCAACTTCGAGAATCGCGTGGCAAACCCACGCCTGGCCGCCTTGGAGCAGGTGCTCAACCCCATCTTTGAGCAGGTGGGAGGCGCCTATGGCATCGAGCTCACGCGCAAGAGCTGCCACGCCCTTGCGCAGACGCTCTGTATCCAGCTCTGGGGCGAGGCCGGCGTCGCGCGCTGGCGCACGGCCAACGCGGCCGACATACAGGCCCTCCTGGTGACGCTTGCGCGCTACTCGCGCACCGCCACGGTCATCGTCGAGCAGATTGTCGCCGAGGTGACCAACGCCCTGGGCGTCAAGCTCGACGACCTCTCGCAGGCGCTTCTGCTTATAGAGATGAAGGGCGTGTGCGATACTGCGCGCGAAGGCCGCGGCAACGTGGGCGTCATTCTCGCACACGGCTACTCCACCGCCACGAGCATCGCCGACGCGGCCAACCGCATCCTGCGCCGTCGCGTCTTCGACGCCATCGACATGGCCTACGACGAGCAGCTCTCCGACGTGGCGGGCCAGCTCTCGCGTCTGCTCGAGCGCTATGCCTACGCCCAGACGGTGGCCGTGCTCGTGGACATGGGCTCGCTTTCCGAGGTCGACAAGGCCATCCACGGCCTTGCCAACGGCGACCTCTACATCGTCAACAACGTCTCTACCGGTCTTGCGCTCGAGGTCGGCAGCGCGCTCATCTCGGGCGACGACCTCTCGGAGGTGCTCGACCGCAGCATCGAGGCCATCACCCCCACCTACCGCATCGTCCGTGGCGCCCATGGCTACGACGCCATCGCCTTCTGCTCCGAGAACGGCCTGGACGCCGCCGACCGCATCCGTCGCCTCGTGGCCGCGAGCCTGCCCGACGAGATGGCCGTGCGCCTCGTGACCACCGACTTCGCCGACCTCGCGCGCAACGGCTCCGAGGCCACGGTCTTCGGGAGCTATCGCGTGCGCGCCATCATGGGCACCATGGACCTGGGCATCTCCGACGTGCCCTTCGTGGGACTCGAGGAGATCTTGGCAAACGGCTCCTCCGAGGCGCTGGACAAGATCCTCTTCACCGAGCTGGGGCCCGAGGGCATCGCCCAGTTCCACCGCGAGCTGCTCAAGAACGTGACGCTGCGCAACGTCGTGGAGTCCATCACCATCCTCAACCCCGAGCGCCTCTATATCGAGGCCGACCATGCCATCGCGCATCTGCAGGAGCTCATGGGCAGGCGCATTGAGCAGCGCAAGGTCATTGGCATCTACGTGCACCTGTGCGGCCTCATCGAACGCCTTGTGACCAAGAACTTCGTCGAGACCCACCCCGACGAGGATAGCTTTGCCGTCGAACACGCCGACTTCGTGGCGTGGTTCCGCGAGAGCTTCCAGAGCCTCACGCAGCGCTATCGCGTGGAGATTCCCACGAGTGAGATCGCCTACGTGTACGACTTCATCTTTGGCAACCAGGCGTCCGCGGGCACGGAGTCCGCAGACGCTGGCGTCGACGTGCTTGCTGACGAGTAGGCACGCCGCGTTTGCACGACCGCAAGAAGGCAAGGGAAGGAAAGGAGTTGTATGAGCATCAAGGCAGGAAGGATCGACTACCGTCTGCTCCATGGCATCGTCCAGGGTTTTTGGTGTCCGACCATCGCGGCACAGCGCACCATGATCATTGACGACGCCACCGCAAACGACGAGGTCCGCAAAGCCGCCATGCGCATGAGCAAGCCCGCTGGCCAGGCGCTCTCCATCATCAGTCGAGAGACCGCCTACGCCAACTTCAAGGCTGGCAAGTATGACGGCCACACGGTCTTCGTCATCGCGCGCGACCCGCAGACGTTCCTCGACCTGATCGAGCTCGGACAGGAGGTCCCCACCATCACGCTGGGCCTGACCGAGCTTCCGACCGGCGACGCCGACGGTGTCCAGGCAGGACGTCGCGCCTTCATCAAGACGGAGGAAATCCCCGTCTACCAGGCCATCGCCAAGTCGGGAACCGACATCGAGGTGCGTTACATGACCACCGACAAGGCAGTCCCCATCTCGGAGTACATCTCTATCTAGAAGAAAGGTGGTTGAGACATGCAGATCTCTGCTATCCAGGCGATCTTGATCATCATCCTGGCCGGCATACGCGCTGCCGACCAGTACTCAACGCAGCTCTTCCCGTTCATGCACGCCTTCATGTGCTGGCTCGTCGGCATCATCCTCGGCGACCCCACCACGGGCCTCGTCGTGGGCGGCACCATCCAGCTCATGTCCATGGGCGCAGCGGGCCTCGGCGGCTCCTCCGCGCCTGACTACGGTATGGCGGGCATGACGGCAACCGTCCTCGCCATCAGCACCGGCAGCGACGACATTTCGGTCGGCCTCACCGTCGGCGTGGCCGTGGCCATGCTCTACGTGCAGCTCGACGTCATCTTCAAGATCTACAACTCCTGGGTCTTCAGGGTCATCCGCGGCTTTGCCGTCAAGCGCGACTACAACAACATGCTGCGCGCCTTCTTCCTGAGCCACATCTACCTGTTCCTGCAGGGCGCCCTGCCCATGGCCATCGTGCTGTTCTTTGGCCAGAGCGCGGTCGAGGCCATCCTCGCGGTCATGCCGGCCTGGTTCACCGCCGGCCTCAATGTCGCCGCCGGCATCCTGCCCGCCACCGGCTTTGCGATGCTGCTCACCTTCATGCCGCTCAACAAGTTCTGGTACTACGCGGTCGCCGGCTTTGTGCTGGCCGCCTACTTTGGCCAGGGCGTTCTCTCCATCGCCCTTATCGGCATGGTCATTGCCGTTGGCTACTTCAAGATCCACACCGAGGGCGTTGCCGCCAGCCCCGCTGCTGCCGCTGCCCTGACTGACGGAGGTGAACTCGAGGATGAGTAACGGATTCTTCAAGCCCGCAGACATCTCGCCGACCGACTTCAAGGAGCCGATCCCCACTCCGCTGCCTGACGGGTCATACACCCCCGTCCTCACCAAGGAGGACCTGGACATCTGCTCGCACCGTATGTGGCTCATGGACACCGTGTCCTACTCCTACGCCACGCAGAACGCTCCCTGCGCCGCCTACGCTGCCTTCTATGCCCTGCGCAAGATCTACGGTGGCGACGAGGACGCCTTCAACAAGGCCATCCTCAACCAGCTCGACTGCGTCTTCAACGCCACGCCGCCCGTGTCCGGCCTCATTCTGGGCGCCGGCCTGGCCATCGAGGACACCGGCCACGAGGCCGGCCAGCAGGCCGAGAACGACCTCAAGATCGGCCTGATGGGCCCGGTCTCCGGCATCGGCGACGTCTTCATCTGGATTCTTCCCATGACCATCCTCGGCTCCATCGCCGGCTACATGGCCATGGAGGGAAGCCCCGTGGGCATCCTGCTGTGGCTTGCGCTCTGGGCCGTCCTGCTGGTCTGGCGACTCCAGAACTACAACCAGGGCTACAACGCCGGTGTCTCGGTCATTACCAGCATGGCCGACAAGATATCGACCCTCACCGACGCCGCCTCCATCCTGGGCCTGACGGTCGTGGGCTCCCTCATCTACTCCACCGTCAAGGTCCACACGCCGCTGACCTTCACCTACGGCGAGATCTCCCTTCCCTTCCAGGAGGGCGTGCTCGACGCCATCTTCCCCAACATCCTCGGCATTCTCGTTACCGCCGTGGTGTACCGCCTCATCAAGAAGGGCGTCAACCTCTCCTGGATCATCCTGGGCATCATCGTCGTGAGCTGCCTCTGCGCGGCCTTCGGCATCCTTGGTTAGCCCCTTCCTTCCTCTGGGCTGGTCGGACGGCTTGCTGCCCGACTGGCCCGGAGGGCCTCGTTGGCTCATGAGGTAAGGTTGTCATGAGAGAACTAGGCTCTTCAGACTAAAGATGGGTCCGGGCCCACCTTCGGGAATCGGACAAGAACGTGAGGAACGAACGTGAGACACATCATCCTAGCCTCGCACCATCGCTTTGCCGCAGGCCTGGCTGACACGATCGAGTTTCTGGGTGGACCTTCCGACATGGACGTCATCTGCGCCTATGTCGACGAGACACCACTCGAGGAGCAGGTCGCCGAGGTGTTCGCGAAGTTCGACCCCGATGACGAGGTGCTGGTCTTCACTGACATCCTGCAGGGCAGCGTCAACCAGCGCTTTGCCCCGTACGTGAACGACCACGTGTTTCTCATCGCGGGCGTGAGCGTGCCGCTCACCCTCGAGCTCGCGCTCGTCAACGAGCCGCTCACCTGCGAGGAGATCGAGGCCACCATCGCGCTCGCACGCCAGTCCATGTGCCTCATCAATACCTTCGAGGCTGATGTCGACGAGGACGACGAGTAAGGCGCGTACCTGCGCCACGTACGACGGGGCTGTTCTCCTGTGGGACTTCGCACGAGTCTCGGGGAGAACGGCCCCTCGCTTTTGCAACCAAGTTCGAAGGAGGACGTATGCTCATCTCTGAGGCAATCGCCAAGATCAAGGCGTTTTCGGGCGGCGTGGACCTGTTTGGGTCCGGCAAGGCCATCGACCCCATCAAGACGCGTGACCAGGTGCTCTACGGAAGCGTCAACCAGGAGCTCACCGGCATCGTGAGCTGCATCTGGCCCTCGACTGAGATCGTCCGCGAGGCCCAGCGCCTGGGCGCCAACCTCATCATCTCCCATGAGGCCATCTTCTGGAACCACGGCGACCGCCAGGGCTGGCTCGCCTTCAACAAGACGTTCCAGGCCAAGAAGGAGGTCCTGGACGAGTGGGGCGGCGCCGTGTGGCGCAACCACGACTTCATCCACTCGCAGGTGCCCATCGACGACGATGACGCGATGGTGGACGGCATCTTCTACGGCCTGGCCTGGAAGCTCGGCTGGCTCGACTACCGCGTGGGGAACAAGGCCATGCCCATGGACTTCGAGATCCCCGAGACCAGCGCCAAGGAGCTTGCGGCCGACCTCGTGCACAAGCTCGGCCTGCGCGGCACCCGCCTCATCGGCGACCCCGACGCCCGCGTGAGGCGCGTGCACATCCCGATGCACCTCATCGGCCCGGACGACGACCGCGAGACCCGCTACGTGGACGAGCACGACGTGGACTGCCTGCTGTGCATGGAGACCACCGACTTCACCACCTGCGAGTGCATCCGCGACGCCGCGCAGCTCGGCCAGGGCAAGGCCGCCATCACCATCGGCCACTTCAACGTCGAGGAGCCGGGCATGGAGTACCTGCCGCATTGGGTGGGCCGCGCGCTCGGCACCGACGAGGTCCCCTGCACCTTCGTGGCCCAGGGCGACCCGTTCCACTACATCCTTGCCTAGGGCAAGCAGACAAAAGGAGCATCCCGTGGACCTCAATCCGCGTCCCATCGCAAACGACCTGGGCATCGTCAACCCCAGGCCCGAAAAGGAGAAGCCCTCGCGCTGGACCTTCATGAAGGTGCTGCGCGAGCACTCCGACCTCAAGGAGACCTACCCTGACATCGATCCGTTCGTGGAGGCGTATCGCTGGAAGGACAACACCTGGTGCATCTTCAACCCGTCCATCATGAACGGGTGCGGCGACGTGTGGAGCTACCTGGTGGTCGGCCCCGAGCGCGCCCTCTTGATCGACACCGCCTTTGGCCTGGGCGACCTCCGCGGCCTGGCCGAGCACCTGGCCGGCGGCAAGGAGGTGCTCTGCGCCAACACCCACAAGCACGTGGACCACATCGGCGGCAACGTGCAGTTTGACCGCGTCTACATCAACGAGTACGACGCCGAGGGCCTGCGCGACCAGATGACCCCCGACTACATGCCGAGCTACCTCCTGGACGACGAGGGCAACCCCACGGCAAGCGGCTTTGCCAAGGAGGACCTCTGCGTGTTTGCGCCTTACGAGGTCGTGGCCTGTCCCAACGGGTACGTCTTTGACCTGGGTGGGGGCTACGAGGTCGAGCTCGTGCACCTTTCGGGCCACACGGCCGGGCAGTCGGGCTTCCTCGACCGGCAGACGGGCTGCTTCTTCATCGGCGACTCCACGAGCGCCCTTCTGGACGAGGGCGAGCGCTACCCGCAGTACTGCACCATCCGCTCGATGCGCGACTGCCTCAAGGCCGTGCTCGAGGCTCACGGCGACGACATCAGCGGCCTGTATCCGGGGCATGGCACCTTTGACCTGCATCCCGTGGTGCTGCAGTACATGGTGGACGCCTGCGAGAACATCCTCGCGCACCCCGACCACTACGACTCCAAGATCAGCTGGTTCGGGCGCGACCTCTACACGCGCAACATCTACCAGTTTGGCTCGGACCTCAAGTACACCATGGAGAGCGTGGGATGAGAGTCGACTTCTTGTACGTGCGCCACGGCGAGACGCTCTTTAACGTGACGGAGCGCGCGCAGGGCTGGTGCGACAGCCCGCTGACCGAGCGGGGGCTCGAGCAGGCGAGGGCCTGCGCCCGTCGCCTGGCGGGCGAGCGCATCGACCGCGCCTTCGCGTCGCCCTCGGGACGCGCCATGGACACCGCGGCGATCGTGTGCGCGGGGCGCGGCATTGCCATCACGCCCGAGCCGGGGCTGCGCGAGATGTACTTCGGCACGCTCGAGGGGGCACGCATCGGGGAGGACCCGCGCATGTACGAGCTGTGGGACGCCCGCGACTACACGCCGGTGGGCGGCGAGAGCGAGGAGCAGCTCGTGAGGCGCATCCGCGAGGCCTTCGCCCGCATGGCGGGGGAGTGCGAGGACGGCCAGCAGGTGCTGGTGGTGTCGCATCGCGGCTACTTCCTGTTTGTGCTGGAGGCGCTCTTTGGCTGGGACCTCGACGAGCTCTACGAGCGCGACCCCGACGTGCTCGACCACATCATCCCCAACGCTTCGGTGGCGCGCTTCAGCTGGGAGGACGGCGTCTGGAAGCTGGGCGAGCTGCCCACGTAGCGGCAACGGCATTGATTGAGACCGCGGGAAGGGCCTGCGCGACGAGGGAGAGCGTCGCGCAGGCCCTTTTGTCATGCGTGGGCATGAGGGCTCTGCGCCGTTTTGGCCTGAGCTCACTTTGAAGGTTTTTTGAATAAGAGTCAAAAAAGAATCACTAATTTTGAAACGAAGTCAAAAAAGGGGAATACTGACAGCGCGAATCAACGTCGGACAAGGGAGGAACAAGCCTATGGAACGACTTCGCGTTGGGCCAGATTCGCCCTACATCACGGCCCGGAGACTGGGCCTCAACTCGTTGCGCCTCAAGGGCTATTCAGGCGTTGACCTGGAGATTGCCAAGGGCACCGCGCATGCCCTCTGCGGCGAGGACGGAAGCGGGAAGACCGAGCTTCTGCTCACGCTTGCGGGGCGCATGCTCCGCACGGAGGGCTCGCTCAAGGTGGGCGACATCGACGCCTCCCACCTGAAGGGCGTCGACCAGCTGCGCAGGCACGCAGGTCTCGCCTTCTTTGAGCATGTCAATGACGTCGAGCGGGGCCTCAGGGTCAAGACCGTGACATCGGCGGAGCTCAGCCTTGCGGGCAAGTCCTCGCGACGGGCGGCGACCGAGGCGTACCTCGAGAGCTGGGGCCTCGCCGAGCATGCCGACCACGTGATCGAGGAGCTCGACGCCTACACCTACGACCTGCTCGGCATCGCGCTGGGCATGGCCGGGGACCCCGAGGTGCTCGTGGTCGACGACATCGAGAACGGCCTCACCGAGCACCAGACCCTCAAGCTTGCCGCGAGCCTGCGCGACCTGGCCCACGACACGGGCACCACGGTCGTCTGCGGCGTCACGGATTACGACCTGGCAGCCCAGTTTGACTCGGCGACGTGCCTTTCGGAGGGAGCGCGCGCCCAGCGCGACGCCTACCTGCGCGGGCATGCAGAGAGGGAGGTGGCATAAACGATGAGAAATCCCCTTCGTGGCCTCAGGTTCTCGCTGCTCGACTTCCATTCGGCGCGGTCCAACACCGGCCTCAAGATCGCGATGCTGGGCATCGCCCTCATCCCGCTCATCTATGGTGCGCTCTACCTGATGGCCTTCTATGACCCCTACGGCAAGCTCGACACGCTGCCGGTGGCAGTGGTCAACGAGGACGTCCCCGCCAAGACGGCTTCGGGCAAGGAGGTGTCGGCCGGAGCCGACCTGGTGGAGAGCCTGAAGGACTCCGACGCGCTCGACTGGCACTTTGTGGACGATCCCGCCGCTGCCGAGGCAGGCCTTGAGGACGGCACCTACTACAACGTGGTGACCATCCCGGCAGACTTCTCCGAAAAGGTGGCGTCCGCCGACGGCGACGACCCCCAGCAGGCCCACCTCGAGCTGCGCACCAACGACGCAAACAACTACCTGTCGTCCATCCTGGGCGCCTCGGTCATGCGCGTGGTGACGTCGGAGACCAACTACGCCATTGGCGAAAACTACTACGTGCAGATCTTTGACTCCATCGACGAGACGGGCGACTCCCTCAAGGTGGCCTCCGACGGCGCGACCGAGCTGGCCGACGGACTCGTCGACGCCCACGACGGCTCGCAGAAGATAACCGACGGCCTTGCCACGGCGGAGGACGGTTCGAAGCGCCTGGGCAGCGGCCTTGCCGATGCCCATGACGGGTCTGCCGCCATCACCGACGGTCTTGCGTCGGCGGAGGATGGCTCTGTGGCGCTTGCTTCTGGCCTCGATGACGCAACGGCTGGCGCCAAGCAGCTTGCCGACGGAACTAAGCAGCTTTCCGATGGCGCGGACAAAGCCAAGCAGGGCTCGTCGGCGCTCAGCCAGGGCCTTACGAAGCTGTCGGACGGTGCCTCCTCGCTCACGGACGGCCTCAAGTCGACAAAGCAGGGGTCCTCGGCGCTTGCCAGCGGTCTGGGCGACCTCGAGAATGGCTCCGAACGGCTCAACGCCGGTGTCGGCGCCGCAAAGACGGGCTCCGAGCAGCTCGCGAATGGCCTGAATGACCTCCAGAATGGCTCTGACCAGCTGAGCGAGGGCGTCGGCGCCGCAAAGGCGGGCTCCGAGCAGCTCGCGTCTGGGCTTGGGGCGCTCCAGCAGGGTTCAGACAAGCTCTCTGGCGGCCTCGGATCTGCCAAGGAGGGCGCTGACGCGCTGAAGGGTGGCCTTGACGAGCTTTCGGACAGCACGGGTTCCCTTGTTGCGGGGGCGAACTCCCTCTCTGACGGGCTCTCGTCGCTCGATGCCTCCCTTGGCATGCTTGTCAGTGCGACCTCTGGCGCACAGCAGTATGCGCAAGGCGCTTCCGGCGCGCTTGATGGTGCCTCGGAGATCGTTGCGGCGCTGTCTGCTGGAGACAACCTAACGGAGGAGCAGGTCGCGCTGCTCTCCCAGCTGGATGGAGCCATCGCCGGCGCCAAGGGCGCTGCAAATCAGGCGGCTGACCTCGCCGGGCAGGCGTCTGGTGGCATCTCGCAGGCGCAAGGTGGCGCACAGGAGCTCTATGCTGGAGCGGGGCAGCTCTCGGAGGGCGCCTCGCAGGTTGACGCGGCCGTCGCGCAGCTCGATGACGGTGCAGGCCAGCTGGTGGACGGCCTTGCTCAGGTCCAGGCAGGGGCGGACGCACTTGGTGCGGGCATTGCCTCTGCGCACGACGGTGCCGCTCATCTTGATGCGGGCATCGGCAAGGTCAAGAACGGTGCGGACGCGCTCGGCACGGGCATTGCCTCTGCCCACGACGGTGCGACGCAGCTCTCCAGCGGAATCGGCCAGGTGCAGGCGGGAGCGACGGCGCTCGGCACGGGCCTTGCCTCCGCGCATGACGGTGCGAACCGCCTTGATGCGGGGCTCGGCCAGGTCCAATACGGTGCGGGCACGCTTGGTGCCGGCATCACGTCCGCCCGTGACGGTGCCACCCAGCTCGATGCCGGCGTGGGCCAGCTTGCAGGCGGCCTCGAGCGGGGCGTCGATGGTTCCGAACAGCTTTCCGAGGGCATGGGGAAGCTCTCTGCCGGTGCGGGCGCGCTGCGCTCTGGCATGGGCCAGCTCCTCGACGGTTCGGTTGCCCTGACCTCGGGCCTTGTCGACGCGCAGGATGGCGCTGGTAGCCTGACGTCGGGCATCGACCAGCTTCGCGACGGCTCTGCGACCCTCACGAGTGGCCTCACCGATGCCCGTGACGGCTCGCGCAAGCTTGCCGACGGCCTTTCCGACGGTGTCGACAAGGTGGCGGACGCCACCGAGGGCTCGGATGCCAAGGCAACCATGATGAGCCAGCCCGTCGAGCTCGAGCAGACCCACTACACCACCGTCGACAACTACGGCTCCGGCTTTGCCCCGTACTTCATCGCGCTCGGCCTGTGGGTTGGCTCCCTGGTCATGACGTTCATCTTCAAGCCGCTCAACGAGCGCCTCATCATCGGTGGCGCAAACCCGCTCGTGGCCGCCTTCGCCGGCCTCTCGCCGTGGCTGATCCTGGGCGCGGTGCAGGCAATCCTGCTTGCGGCGACCATCCAGTTTGCCTGCAAGATCTCCGTCGCGCACCCGCTTGCCTACTACCTCATCACCATCATCGCGAGCTTCGTCTTCTGCGCCATGGTGCAGGCCATCGCCGCGGTCTTTGGCTTCCCAGGCAAGTTCATCGCGGTCGTGCTGCTCATGTTGCAGCTCACCACCGCCGCGGGCACCTTCCCCATCGAGACCGAGTTCTCGATCTTCCAGGCCCTGAGCCCCTACCTGCCCATGACCTACGTGGTGCGTGCGCTCAGGCAGGCCATGGCGGGCGCCGACCTTTCGCTCGTCGCCCCGTCCATCGCCGCCCTGGTCACCTTCTTCCTGGGCTCGTATGCGATCACCAGCCTGGCTGCCTGGCGCAGGCGCCTGGTGACCATGAACGACCTTCACCCCTTGGTTGACCTGTAACGCATAGCGGCACGGGTGATGACGCCCCTTCCTGATGGTAGAATCTTCGGGATCACCATCGGGGAGGGGCGTTATTTATGGGTCTTAGACAGGAGGAGCGCGCGGCAGAGCTTGTGGGCGAGGTACGGGCTGCCCACGAGGCCGTGCACGAGGCGGTGAGCCAGGCCGTCACGCGCGAGAAGACGCGGCTGCGTTCCGCGACCAAGACCCGCAAGAGCGCACGTACGCGCACCAGCATCATGGAGGCCGCGCGCGACCTCATGACCGAGCGCGGCTCGACGGACTTTCAGATGAGCGAGGTCGCCCAGCGCTGCGGCATCTC
>CADBRX010000033.1 GCA_902797175.1 uncultured Coriobacteriaceae bacterium
ACGGCCGTCCTCACGCCGCAGGAGATCGAGAAGCTCATCGAGATCATGCATGACCTCATCGCCAAGGGCAAGACGATCATCATCATCACCCACAAGCTCAAGGAGATCATGCAGTCCGCCGACGAGTGCTCCATCATCCGTCGCGGCGTCTACATGGGCACGGTCGACGTCAAGCAGTCCAACGAGACCGAGCTTGCCTCCAAGATGGTCGGCCGCAACGTCAACCTCACCGTCGAGAAGACTCCTGCCCACCCGGGCGAGGTCGTGCTTTCGGTGCGTGACCTCACCGTCAAGGACGAGCGCGGCATCGAGCAGGTCCGCGGCCTCAACCTCGACGTGCGGGCCGGAGAGATCGTGGGCATCGCGGGCATCGACGGCAACGGCCAGCAGGAGCTGGTCGACGCCATCACCAACATCGTCAAGGCCGAGAGCGGCACCATCTCCATCTCCGGCAAGGAGCTGCAGAACACCACGCCGCGCAACACCTTCGAGGCGGGCGTGGCCACCATCCCCTCCGACCGTCATCGCTGGGGCCTGGTGCTGCCCTTCTCCGTCAGCGAGAACACGGTGCTCGAGCGCCACGTCGACGACGAGTTTGGCTCTGGCTTCACGCTCGACTACGACAAGCTCCGCTCCTACACCACCCAGCTCATCGAGCAGTTTGACATCCGTCCTGCCGGCAGCGAGAACGAGCGCATGAGCGGCCTTTCGGGCGGCAATCAGCAGAAGGCAATCATCGCCCGCATGGTCTCCTCAAAGCCCGACCTGCTCATCGCGTTCCAGCCCACGCGCGGCCTGGACGTGGGCGCCATCGAGTTTGTGCACAAGACGCTCATCGCCGAGCGCGACCGCGGTGCGGCCATCCTGCTCATCTCCTTCGAGCTGGACGAGGTCATGGACGTCTCTGACACCATCGCAGTCATCTACCACGGCCAGATCACGGGCACCTTTGCGCAGGGCACGGTGGATGAGAACCAACTCGGTCTTCTTATGGCAGGAGGTGAGGCAAAGTGAGCAAGCTCGAGAAGTTCTTGCGCGGCCGCTTTGCCGCGGCCCTCGTCGCGGTCCTCGTCGGCTTCGTCGTCGCGGCCGTCGTCCTCGCGGCGGCGGGCTACAATCCCATCGGCTCGTTCGCGGCGCTGTTCCAAGGCGCGCTCGGCAAGCCCAAGTACATCGCCAACGTCATCATCAAGGCGACCCCCATCCTGCTCACGGGCGTGGGCGTGGCGTTTGCCTTCCAGACCGGCCTCTTCAACATCGGGGCCGAGGGCCAGTACATCTTTGCCACCATCCTCTCCACGATCGTAGGCGTCAAGCTCAACCTCCCCGCGGTCATCCAGGTGCCGCTGGTCGTATGCTCGGGCGTCCTGGGCGGCGCGGCGCTCGGTGCGTTCATCGGCTTCCTCAAGGCCCGCTTTGGCATTCACGAGGTCATTACCTCCATCATGACCAACTGGATCATGCTGTACCTTAACAACTTCGTCGTGAGCACCGACACCTTCCACAAGGCCAACTCCACGGCGGCGCTGCCCATCAACCCCTCCAGCTACACCATGATCCTTCCCAACTGGAAGAAGTCCGAGGCGGGCAAGGCCTTCCTGAGCAACATTCCCTGGCTGCGCGAGGTCCTGCTCAAGACCGACGCCAACTTTGGCTTCATCATCGCCATCGCTGTCGCGGTATTTGCCGGCTACCTGCTTTCCCGCACCAAGCTCGGTTACGAGCTGCGTGCCGTGGGCTACAACCGTGACGCGGCCCGCTTCTCGGGCATCAACGTCGACCGCTCCATCGTGCTGTGCATGCTCATCTCCGGTTCGTTTTGCGGCCTCGCGGGCGCGCTCAACATCACCGGCATCTCCCCACACACCATCACGACGCTTGCGGCACAGGAGGGCTACGGCTTCAACGGCCTTTCCGTCGCGTTCATCGCAGGGTGCTCCACGGTGGGCTGCATTCCCGCGTCGCTGCTGTTTGCCGGCCTCATCTACGGCGGCATGACGGTGCAGCAGGTCATGGGCGCCCCGTCCGACATCATCAACATCATGATCGGCACCATCGTGTTCTTCATCGCGCTG
The DNA here is from genome assembly GCA_902797175.1 of uncultured Coriobacteriaceae bacterium. GTDB lineage: Bacteria > Actinomycetota > Coriobacteriia > Coriobacteriales > Atopobiaceae > UBA1367. Next base: position 2,076 of record CADBRX010000033.1, read on the forward strand.
CCAGGCGTCACCCCGCTGCTTGCCGACATGGTTGCCAAGCGTCGCAAGAGTGCCGAAGAGGTTCGCGTCAACAAGGATGGCACGCCGCTTCCCGAGAAGGAGGTGTAGGGACATGCTCAACAGCCTCGTCCTTCTGGTGGGAATCACCCTGATGTACTCCACCCCGCTCATCTTTGGCGCCATCGGTGGCGTCGTATCCGAGCGCTCCGGCGTGACCAACATCGGCATCGAGGGCATGATGGTCATCGGGGCCGTCGCGGCCGCCTCCGCAAGCTACTTCACCGGCAACCCTTGGCTCGCCTTCCTCATTGCTGGTCTCTGCAGTGGCCTGGTCGCGCTGCTGCATGCCGTCGCCTCCGTCACCTTCGCGGCAGACCAGACCGTCTCTGGCGTGGCAATCAACCTACTAGCTCCTGGCCTTGCGCTGTTCGCATGCCGTCGCTTCTTTGATGGCGCCGCCATGAGCCCCATCGCCCCCAAGCTGCCCAAGATCTTTGGTGACTCCTGGATGGCCGGCACGGTGTGGTCCAACCTCAACGTCAACGTGACCACCGTCATCGCCCTGCTGCTGACCATCGCCACGTGGTTCGTGCTGTACCGCACCAAGTGGGGCCTGCGTGTCCGCGCCGTGGGCGAGCACCCCGCAGCTGCCGACACCCTGGGCATCGACGTCTACAAGGTGCGCTATATCTGCGTCATCCTCTCGGGCGTCTTCGCCGGCTTTGGCGGCGCGTCCATGACCATCGCCATCATCAGCCAGTTCACACAGACGGCCATCTCCGGACATGGTTTCATCGCCATGGCGGCGGTCATCTTTGGCAAGTGGACCCCGTTTGGCGCCTATGGAGCATGCCTGCTCTTTGGTGCCACGCAGGCCCTCACCGTCCTTCTGGGTGGCGGCGTGGCGCCCATTCCGTCGCAGATCCTGGCCATGCTCCCCTACGCGATGACCATCATCGTGCTCATCCTCTTTGTGGGCAAGTCCGTCGCGCCCAAGGCAGACGGTGTGCCCTACGTCAAGGGATCACGCTAGTCTCTGTTGTCAACCAACACGAGGAAAGGGGCCGTCACGAACGAACGTGGCGGCCCCTTTCCTTTCTCTGGCGCCTCTCACCCATATGAGCCTACCAGTCGCTCGCCGAAATCAACGACTGAGCATCACCCTCCTTCCCCTTGTGCTCCCTATCATGAAAGAAACAACAAGGGAGGTCCCCATGGATGACAAGAGCCTTGTCGCTGCAGCTTTCGAGGCACGCACGCATGCCTACACGCCGTATTCCCACTGGGCGGTGGGGGCGGCGCTCCTATGCTCTGACGGAACCGTCTATGGGGGCTGCAACATAGAGAACGCCGCCTACACGCCCTCCAACTGCGCGGAGCGCACGGCCTTCTTCCATGCCATCTACGATGGCCACCGCGACTTTGCCGCCATCGCGGTCGTCGGAGGACCCGAAGGCAGGGAAGCCACGGAATACTGCGCGCCGTGCGGCGTCTGTCGCCAGGTCATGCGCGAGTTCTGCAGCCTCGACGACTTCCGCATCGTGCTGGGAAAGTCCGACGGCGAGATGCGCACCTACACCTTGCGCGAGCTGCTTCCCGAGAGCTTTGGCCCCGAGAACCTCGCCTGATGCCGCGCAATCGCACACACCAATCTGGCCCTCCAACACACCACGACCATCCCAGGAGGCACACCATGCGCATGTACGACGTCATCAAACGCAAGCGTGACGGCTTCGAGCTGACGAGCGAAGAGATCATCTACTTCGTGGCGGGCTACAGCGACGGTTCCATACCCGACTACCAGGCCTCCGCGCTGGCGATGGCAATCTTCTACCAGGGCATGAACGCCCGCGAGACCGCGGCGCTCACCATGGCGATGGCCGTCTCGGGCGACACCGTCGACCTCTCCCCCATCCCGGGCATCAAGGTCGACAAGCACTCCACCGGCGGCGTCGGGGACAAGACCTCGCTCGCCGTCGTGCCCATGGTCGCCGCCTGCGGGGTTCCCGTGGCCAAGATGAGCGGGCGCGGGCTCGGCCACACGGGAGGCACGCTCGACAAGCTGGAGTCCATCCCCGGCCTCTCCATCTCCATCGACGAGCAGCGCTTCTTTGACATCGTCAACTCCGTGGGCTGCGCCATCATCGGCCAGACGGCAAACCTCGTCCCTGCCGACAAGCGCCTCTACGCGCTTCGTGACGTCACCGCCACGGTCGACAGCATCCCGCTCATCGCGTCAAGCGTCATGAGCAAGAAGATCGCCGCGGGAGCCGACGCGATCGTGCTCGACGTGAAGTGCGGCAGCGGCGCCTTCATGAAGACCGCCGACGACGCCATCGAGCTCGCCCAGGCCATGGTGGACATCGGCGAGGAGGTGGAGCGCACCACCATTGCGCTCGTCACGGACATGGACCGTCCACTGGGAAACAAGGTGGGCAACTCCCTCGAGGTCATAGAGGCCGTCGAGGTCCTGAAGAACACCGCACCTGCGGACATCTCCGAAACCTGCCTCGAGCTTGCGGCAAACATGCTTCTGCTTGCGGGCAAGGGCACGCTCCAGGAGTGCCGCGAGCTCGCACGCCGCAGCATCGAGAGCGGTGCGGCCTTCGAGAAGCTCTGCCAGATGGTGGAGGCCCAGGGTGGTGACAGCTCGGTCCTGAGGGACACCACGCGCTTTGCCCAGGCGCCGTTCTCGGAGCAGCTCCTCGCACCGTGCGACGGCTACGTCTTCCACATGAACACCGAGCAGGTGGGAATCGCCGCGGCCGCGCTTGGGGCTGGACGCGAGACCATCGAGGACAGCATCGATCCTGCCGCGGGCATCGACCTTGCCCGCAAGACCGGTGCCGCCGTCAAGGCTGGTGACGTCCTGGCCACGCTCTACTCCTCCGACAGGGAGAAGCTCCGCGAAGGCGCGCAGCTCCTTCTTGGCGCCTACGACATACGCAACGAGAAGCCCGCGACCATCCCGCACTTCCTCGCGCGCGTCACCAAGAAGGGCGTGGAGCGGCTCGCGTGACGCGCCCCCTTGAGGGCCCCTCTCCCGTATACTGGTATCCAGGCCACACACGAGAGGAGCGCGGAATGTATCGACTCGTCGCAAGCGACATGGACGGCACCTTCCTGACCGAGGAGCACATCCTGCCCCAGGCAAACATCGATGCGGTGCTCCGCATGCGCGAGCTGGGGGTCCTCTTTGTCCCCGCGTCCGGGCGCCCCATGCCCTCCATCCTCTACACGCTCCGGGAGATGCCTCCCGCATGCCTCGAGGGCTCCTACGTGATCTCGTACAACGGCGGCGTCGTGCATCAGATCGGCAACCCCGAGCCGCTCATGGCCAAGACGATTCCCTTCGACGTCGTGAACCGCATCTTCCAGTGGGGCCTCACCCAGGACGTGGGCTTCCACGTGTACGAGACGAGCGGGAAGGTCTGGGGCCACCGCATGGCGCAGGAGGAGGTGGACTACCTCGTCGGCTCGATGGAGTGGGAGCCCATCGGGGGTGACAGCATCGAGTTCCTCCGCGACGTGCCCATCACCAAGATCCTGCTGACCCACGAGGGACTCGAGTTCCTCGAGGATCTGCGGAGCAAAGTCCCTGCAGAGGTCAGCGAGGGCACGCAGACCACCATCTCGTCGCGTCGCTACCTTGAGTTCAACCTGCAGGGCGTCGACAAGGGCACCGGCATCAGCTGGCTCGCCCAGCACCTGGGCATCGACATGGCCGACGTTATCGGCTGCGGAGACGCCCTCAACGACCTCGAGATGATCCGTGCCGTCGGATGCGGCGTCGTCGTCGCCAACGCCACCGACGACGTCCGCGCCGTCGCCGACTACCAGGCCCGGTCGACCTGCGAAGACGGCGTCTTTGCCGAGGTGCTCTCCGAGCTCATCGAACCCCAGCTTCGCTAGCGCATCACCATCAGCCCCACCGTAAGGAACGCACCATGCCCAAGACGCTCTATCTGCTCCGCCATGCCGAGACGCTCTTCAACCGCCAGGGAAAGACGCAGGGGTGGTGCGATTCCCAGCTCACCGAACGGGGCATCGAGCAGGCGCGCATTGCCGGGCGGGAGATCGCCTCGCGCGGCCTTGCGTTTGACCATGCCTACAGCTCGACGTCCGAGCGCTGCTGCGACACGCTCGAGATCGCGACCACCGAGGCGTTTGGCGCGCCGCTTTCCTACACGCGCCTCAAGGACCTGCGCGAGTTTGGGTTTGGCGCCTTCGAGGGCAAGGACAACTTCTTGGAGCCTGGCTTTCCCCGCGGCAGCTTCTATCTGCCCTACGGAGGCGAAAGCGAGGAGATGGTCGAGCGAAGGATGGTGGGCGCGCTCACCGACATCATGGCCAAGGAGGACCATCAGTCCGTCCTCGTGGTCAGCTCGGGCGGCGCCATGCGCATCTTCTTTGTGGCAAACCAGGATGCGGCACGGGAGCGGCCGCGCTACTTCTGCAACTGCATGGCCTATCGCTACGAATACGAGGACGGCGTCTTCACCTGCGCCGAGGTCATCATTCCCGACCTATCCGGCCTCGAGGCGCCTGGACTGCCCGCACAGGTGCGCAGGCTGAACACCGACCTCATGCGTCCTTGGGACCACTACTGATTGGCTGCACAAGGAAAAGCGGCGTCAGTATCTCATCTCAAGCTGGGCGAGCGTCATCTCGGCCCATGAGTACTGGCTCATGTACTCGCCATGGTAGGCGTTCACCGCGCTGGGGATACCCTCCAAAAACTGGTAGTAGTCGCAGTCGAACGTCGTGGGGTCGACGCCCAGGGCGCCGCGACGCTTTACCAGCACGCTCCCAAGCCCCTGCGCATCGAGGCTGCGGCGAAGGTCGGAGGTGAGCGTCCTCAGGTACGAGTGAACGCCCTTCATGGAGGCGTCATCCTCCCAAAGCACGGCCTCGACCTCGTGGTTCGAGACGACAGATCCCCTCCGGTCTATGAGGTACGCAAAGAGTTCGCGCGTCCTGCTCCTGCTGAACTCCAGGGGCTTTCCGTCGACGAAGGCCTCGAAGTTGCCAAAGCACTTCACATACAGGCGCTTGTCCACCTCGATGCGATCCACGGGATGACGCAGGTCATCGAGCTCTTGGCGCACCTTCTCGGCCGTGATGGGCTTCATCAGGTATCCGCTCGCATGGAGCCTCATGGCGTCGCCGGCATACTCGTGGTAGCCCGTCGCAAAGATGACGTTGACCCGGGCATTCCTCATCTTGAGCTCCTGGGCGAGCTGGACGCCGCTCATGCCCGGCATGTCGATGTCGACGAAGGCCACGTCGACATCCTTGACCCCTTCCCAGGCAAGCACGTCGAGCGGGTTCCTGAACGCGGTGAGCTCGATGCCGGGAGCCGCTTTCTCTATGGCTTCCACCAGTGCCTCAAGAGGCATCTTCTTGTCATCGACTGCGAGAGCCCTCATTGGCTATACCCCCCGAGGAACGATGATCTTTGCGGTTGTGCCGACGCCCGGCTCGCTCGTCACCTCTAGGGTGCCTTTGCACATGGCCTCCAGCCTCTGGCGCACGTTCTGCACGCCCACGTGCGGGCGCGACTCGTCAACCGGGACGGACGTGTCAAAGCCGACCCCGTCGTCTTCCACGATCACCTCAAAGCGGTCGTCATACTCACGGGTCCTGAGCGTGATGGTGCCGCCCTCAAGCCGCTTGGTCACCCCATGCTTGACGGCATTTTCCACCAGCGGCTGGAGCGACAGCGCGGGAAGCATGAAGTTGGTCGTCTGGATGTCCTGCTCGAAGTTGATGGTGTCGTCGGACGACATCTTTTCGAGCTCGACGTAGTTCAGCACGTGATCGAGCTCCGTGGTGAAGGGCACCGGAGCGGTCGTGCGCAGGGACCGCACGTTCATGCGCAGATAGTCGGCAAACCTGCTCACGGCCTCCCGTGCGCGAGCGGGATCCTTGCCGCACAGGTAGTAGATGGAGTCGAGCGTGTTGTACAGGAAGTGAGGCTGAATCTGGGACACCATGATCTGCACGCGGCTATCGGACAGCTCGCGCTCGCGGCGGGCAAGCGCGTCTTGCTGCAGCGTCATGTTCTGGGCAAGATGGGTCTGGAGGTCGACGAACATGATCATGAGCGATGCGGTCATCGCCAGCTGAACGACATTGAGCCCGCTGACAAACAGCTGCGCAAAGAGCGAGGCCGTCGAGAGCAGGATGCAGATCAACATGCTGTAGAAGGTCTGCGCGTTGACCTTGCTCCGGTTTGCCACGAGGACGCAGAGGTTGCCAAACTGGATGATGATGGCCAGGAGCTGAGAGATCCAGAACTTGTCGGAGAGGGCATAGTAGTTGGTGGCGGGATCAACTGTAAAGAAGAGGCCTGCGACCGCAAGCGCGACGCCCACGCCGCAGATGGCCCACACGGTGCTCCCCCACCAGTCAAGCCGGTCGCCAGAGGGCTCAAGGCGTGCGCACAGGTACGAGGTGAAGGCACCCGCCAAGAGGAACATCGAGGAGATGGTCAGGGCGATGCCCGCATGCGTTCCGATCCAGCCCTCCGTCGACATGACGCCTCGGCTGATTGCCGCCACGGAGTCCGAGAGGGCCGCGACCATGTTGAAGATGAACATGAGCGAGATGTTGCGCCGATACCAGCTCGCAGAGCGCTGGGCGGGCTGCGAGAAGAGCACGATGCAGAAGAGGCCAACGATGCTGAAGGCCGCGCACCAAATGCCAAGGACCACGTTGATGTCGTAGATTGAAAAGAGCACCTAATACTCCATCTTCGACCATAGATAGTTCACTTTAGCACACCGCGCGTTTTTGGTTCTTTCAGCTATCTGCAATAACCATACCAACGCGGTAGTTTTATGGACAAACGGCAGGAAAGCCTGCCCCCATCAACAGGTAAAGGGCCACTCTCCTTGGGCAAGGGCCTCGATTGCCTCTGCCACCGCCTCGTCATCGCAATGGCCCACATGCCACCTTGCCGCATCCCGCGCCTCGTCGGAGGCGTTGGCGACGGCCACGGAGTTGGGCACGCGCGAAAGCATCGACACGTCGTTGCCGTTGTCGCCAAAGACCACGACCTGGTCGAGTCCGATGCCCAGGCCCTCGGCGAGCACGTCGATGGCAGTCGCCTTGTTGGACCCATGGGGCATGACGTTGGCAAACCCTGGCTGGGGGATGTCAAAGTCGAGCGCAGGAACCACCTCGTGCAGGTGGACGACCAGCTCCTCATACTCGTGCGCGGGGAGGTTCCCAAAGAAGAGGTTCGCCTTGATGGGCGCCTCGTCAGGGACGAAGCCAAGAACGCGGCATGCGTCCGCATACGCCGGGAAGGCGCATGCCAGATCGTCGACCAGTCCCTCGCAGAGAAGTGGGGTGCCGCCCTCAAAGGTGATCAAGCCCGCCCCTGGAACGGACTGGAGCTCCCGTGCGACCTCCCTCAGGGCGTGGACGTCCAGATGGGACTCGCGGATCTTCCTCCCGTCAAGGAAGACCTCGCTTCCGTTGGTCGCAATGCACGTCGCGACACACGCCGGGTCGTTCCCAAAGAAGGGCGGCACCCACGTGTATCCGCGTCCGGTAGCCGGTCCCACATGGATGCCCGCGTCCTGGGCGGCGTGGAATGCCGCGATGGCCCTCTCAGACACGGCCTTCTTTCCGTACGGCAAGATGGTGCCGTCAATGTCGGTCAGGATGAGCTTGATGTCGTTCATGGGCGGCCTTCTCAAACGGGGTCTCTTCCGTAGCATTGTAACGCTTAGGGCCTGCGCTCCGTCGCTGCCCCATGGCGGCTGCGGCTATAATGCGGCAAAGCCCTGCAAGCCGGACGAACGGATCATGCCATGCCTCAGCCTCACGTCTTTGACCTCCACTGCGACACGCTCGATGCCCTCGCCATGAGAAACGCCGGACCCTGGGCAGAACAGGCCGCAAGCGCTGATGGGGACCTCCTGCGCAACAACCTCGCGATCGACGCACGTCGCATGAGGGCGGCCGCTGCCTGGGCGCAGTGCTTTGCCATCTTCGTGCCAGACGACCTCTCTGGCTACCCCTCCCCCGACCCGCTCTCGTTCTACCGGGGCGTGCGAGACTACTTCAAGGCGCAGTGCATGGAGCATGCCGATGCGGTCGTACAGGTCCGTGACGCGCGAGACGTCGACGCGATACTCGCCACGGAAAGGGTCGCCGCCCTGCTCACGGTCGAGAATGGCTCGCCCGTAGGCAACGACCTGGGCATCGTTGACGAATGGGCGGCAGACGGCGTGAAGATGGTCACGCTCACCTGGAATGGCCGCAACACCATCGCAAGCGGCCATGACACGTCGGAGGGTCTCTCGCCCTTTGGCCGCGACGTCGTGCGCGCGATCGAGGAGTACAGAATCGTGGTGGACGTCTCGCACCTTAATGACGAGGGATTCTGGGACCTCATGAAGGTCGTCCGGCGTCCCTTTGCCGCCTCGCATTCCAACCTGCGCGAAGTCTGCGGCCACAAGCGAAACCTCACTGACGACCAGTTCCGCGCCATCCGTGACGCGGGCGGCATCGTAGGCATCAACTACTTCACCGAGTTCGTGAGAGACGGTGCGCGAGGACCTTCAGACGTCAGCTTTGATGACCTCTGCGCGCATCTCGAGCGCATGCTTGACCTGGGAGGAGAGCGCGTGGTCGCGCTGGGCAGCGACTTTGACGGCTGCACGCCACCCTCCTGGCTCGACTCGTGCACGTGCCTGCCCAGCCTCTACCAGCGCATCGACGAGCGCTTTGGCACCGAGGTCGCCAACCGCCTCTTCTTTGAGAACGCCCGAGACTTCTTCGTGCGCAACGAGACCGCATAACGCGACGCAGGCCCGGAGAGCCTTTGGTTGCCTGCTCAGACAACCAGCCGGGCGATTCGCTGCGACGTCGCGAAAGCGACGCCGGCGAATCGCGCCGTGCTGAACTCGCATTCAACCAAAGGCTCCCCGCGTCCGTGTCGATTGTTTCTCCTTGCCGCTATGCCACCGTCATGATGACGCGCCGATAGTTGACCGTGTAGGTCTCGCGGGAAGCACACTCGTCGGTCACGCGGACGATGATGTGAATGGTGTCTCCCGGATGGGCGTCCGCACCCACGCGGACCGTGCACACGGGGCCATCGGATTCCAGCTCGACGTCCGCCTCGCACGTGTCGACGTCTTCGTAGCGCAGCCAGCCATAGGTCAGGGCATCGCCGTCGGGGTCGCTGCCCTCGGCGTGCAACACGACGGAATCCCCTGGCTCAACCGTCAGATCAAGCCCCTCGGCGACCTCGACCTCGGGAGCGTGGTTGGCATCCTCATAGCGGCTGGCAACGCACCAGCTCGCACGCTCCGCAAAGTCGTTCATCCAGTCGCCGATCCAACGCGTGAGCTGGTAGGCGATGGGCTTCATCGGGGGCTCGCATGTGTCTTCGGCGTTGCACCAGTAGTCCGCGGCGGGGTTGAACTCGTTGTCCTCCTTACGGACGAAGCGCCCGCCCCAGCTGCCGTAGCTCGGGTCCTCGAGACTGCGCAGGCCCTTGTCGATGAGGTAGAGGAAGCTCGGGCTGTCGCCCTCGGAAATCATGTCGTACTGGTCGCGCTCCTGATGTCCCCACCAGTTGCCGCCCTTCAGCTCCATGTTCGAGCCAAACTGGCTCCGCGGCTCCTCGCCTGGGTAGACATGCCCATCAAACCAGGTGTGGTACTTGGCGGGCAGCGGGCCCTTGTCCAGCAAGTTGGGCTTGATCCATGAGCTCTTGAACACGTGCAGGCAGTCCTCGGGGGCGACGGTCTCGTCAAACATGAAGGCGATGCCGTAGATGCTCGTGCAGTGGAGCATGCGCAGGTCAGGCCAGGCACCGGCAAGGTAGTCGCGGTAGGTGTTGTCCTGCGTGACGATCATGAAGATGACGCACTTCTCGCAGACCTGACGATAGACGCGTTCCCACTGGTCGGTGCCCCTGAACTCGTCCTCGATGTGCTTGAGGGCGCGTGCGATGGTGTTGGTGCCCCCGCCCGCCAGGAGGTAGAGCTGGCGCGGGTCGTCCTTGAAGATGGCACGCCGGATGAGCTCGGAGCCGTCGGTGTCCTCCGCCATGTCCCCTTCGGTCTTGACGTTGCCGATGCAGGTAACGCTGCGCAGGTAGTCGGGCGTGGGATAGGCGGGGTCATGCACCACGAGGTTGGGATAGGCCTGCCCGTAGGCGTCCAGGTAGTCCCACATCCACTGGCCGCCCGCCCAGCGCTTGGACTCGATCCCCGCGTCGGGGTCGCCTTCGTAGTGGAAGCACGAGCTGGAAAGCACGAGGCCCTCTATGTCCACGTCGTTGGTATAGAGCAAGAGGTGCAAGAACGAGTTCATGTCGTCGCACTCGGCGTCGTTGGTAAAGATTGCCCGAGCCTTGAACTTCTGCATGGTGGGTCTCCCTTCGCTAGTGGCACATTGCCTGGCGCACGGCCGCGCGCCAGCCCGCAAGCAGGAGCTTGCGATGGTGCGGATTCATCTGGCCCGCATAGGTCGTACGCTCGATCTGCTCAAAGATGGCATTCGCATCGTACACGCCGGCCGCATGGCCCGCAACGAACGCCGCCCCGGCGGCAGAGAGCTCGGCGACGCTCGAGACGCTCACGTCCACATCGGTCACGTCAGCCTGGAACTGCATGAGGTACCCGTTTGCCGTGGGGCCGCCGTCGACGCGAAGCTCGTGCACCTCAAGCCCCGTGTCGGCACGCATGGCGTCAACCACGTCGCCGATCTGGTAGGCGATGCTCTCGAGCCCGGCCTTCACGATCTCGTCGTGGCCGGTGGTGCGCGTGACGCCCGTGAGGATGGCCGTCGCCCCGTCGTCCCAATAGGGTGCGCCGAGGCCGGTGAAGGCCGGCACAAAGTAGGTGCGGTCCGCGGGGTTGGCGCGACGTGCGCAGGCCTCCGCGTCGGTCGGGTCAAAGATGAGGCGCGCGTCGTCCTTCATCCAGCTCACCACGGCACCCGTGTAGTTGATGTTGCCCTCCAGCACGTAGGAGCGATGCCCGCAGAACTCCCATCCCAAGCTGGTGACCAGGCCGTTCTTTGAGCGGACGAGGTCGCTGCCCGCCTGCATCATGATCGAGGAGCCCGTGCCGTAGGTCGCCTTGACCTGGCCCGGCTCAAGGCACCCCTGTCCCATGAGCGCCGCCTGGCTGTCTCCGAGCATGCCGCTTATGGGGATGGGCTCTTCAAAGAGGCCGCCCGCCGTCGTGTGGCCAAAGATCGAGTCGCTCGGCCTGACCTCGGCCAGTGCATCCAGGGGCACACCGAAGGCGTCGCACAGCTCCGTGCTCCACGTGCAGGTGGCAATGTCCAGCAGCTGCGTGCGGCTGGCATTGGACGGCTCGGTCGCAAAGGCGTGCTCCTCAGAGAGCGCGTACAGCACCCAGCTGTCCATGGTGCCCAGCGCCAGCGTTCCCGCCTTCGCCGCATCGTGGACGGCCGGAACGTTCTGGACGAGCCACGCCATCTTGCCCGCCGAGAAGTACGGCGAGAGATTCATGCCGGACAGCTCGCACACGCGGTCGGCCACCGCCGGGTCCCTCTCCACCATGTCGGCGCAGATGTCCTTGGCACGGCTGCACTGCCAGACGATGGCGTTGTAGAGCGGAAGGTGCGTGGCGCGGTCCCACGCGATGCAGGTCTCTCGCTGGTTGGAGATGCCCAGGCACGCGACCTCGGCAGGGTCGACGCCCGCAAGCTCGACCACCTCGCGGATGACGGCGAGCACGTTGGCCATGATCTCCTCGCCGTCATGCTCGACAAAGCCGTTGTCATGGATGATCTGGCGATGCGGGCGTGCCGTCTTTGCCACAAGACGTCCGTCGGCGGCAAAGATCACCGCCTTGGTTCCCTGCGTCGACTGGTCAATCGAGAGTACGTAGCGCTTCTCCATGCTGTGCCTTTCTCGAATTCGTTGCCCACCAAGAGGGCCTTACGGCCTTGCCGCGCCATCAGGCACGCGCCAGGAGCTCGCACGCCGCACCTGCGATGCCTGCGGCGTCAAGGCCGTAATAGGCAAACACCTCAGACGTCGTGCCGGTGACCACGGGCGCGTCAGGCAGCGCGAGCCCCTTCACCAGGCGCGGGCACTGCTCGCCCACGACCTGCGCCACCTGGCTGCCCAGGCCGCCAAAGGGCGCATGCTCCTCCACCGTGATCACGCACCTTGCCCCACGGGCGGCCTCGACCACGGCATCGACGTCCAGCGGCTTCACGCAGTACATGTCGAGCACGGTTGCCGAGACCCCCTCGACCTCAAGCAGGCTGGCTGCCTCGTAGGCCAGGCGCACCATCTCGCCCGTGGCGACGAGGGCCACGTCAGACCCCTTGCGGAGCCAAGTGGCTCGATCCATCTCAAAGGGGCAGTCATCGGCGGCATAGATGTCCTCGACGGGGTTGCGACCCACGCGGATGTAGGCCGGAAGCTCGTCGGCAAGCAGTGCCTCGACCAGCCGCGCCGTCTGATGGCGGTCGCTCGGCAGGTAGACGCGCATGTTGGGGATGGCGCTCATGGCGGCTATGTCCTGAGCGGAGTGGTGGCTCATGCCCAGCGCGCCATAGCTCACGCCTCCCGAGATGCCGATGAGCTTGACGTTGGTGTTGGAATAGGCGCAGTCCACCTTGGCCTGCTCGTAGCTGCGCGTGCTCACGAAGCTCGCAGGGCTTGCGGCCCAGCTCTTCTTGCCGCAGGCGGCGAGCCCGGCGGCGATTCCCACCAGGTCCTGCTCGGCAATGCCCACCTCGACGGACTGCTCGGGGAAGCGCTCGAAGAACGGCGCGAGCGATGCCGACCCGCGGCTGTCGGAGCAGAGGACCACCACGTCGCGGTCGGTCTCGGCCGCCTTCATGAGGACCTCGCAGATGGCCTGGCGGTTGGGGATCTTGTTAGGCATGGATGGCCGCCTCCTTGTGCGCCGCAAAGTCGGCGGTGATCTGGGCGTACTGTTCGGCATTGGGCAGCTGGTGATGCCACGGGGCCTTGTTCTCCATGACGGGGCTGCCGTAGCCCTTGACGGTGTTGAGGATGATGCAGGCAGGCTTGCCCTTTGTCTCGGCCGCGAGCGTCAGGGCGGCGTCGATGGCCGCCAGGTCGTGCCCGTCAATGGAGAGCACGTTCCAGCCAAAGGCGGCCCAGCGCTCCTCCTGGGAGTCCTGCCTCATGACGTCCTCGGTGTTGCCGCTGATCTGCAGGCGGTTGCGATCGACGAACGCGCAGAGGTTGTCCAGAGCAAAGTTTGACCCGCTCATAGCGCCTTCCCACACCGAGCCCTCGGCCAGCTCGCCGTCGCCCATGATGGTGTACACGCGATAGTCGCGATGGTCCATCTTGCCGGCAAGCGCCATGCCCACCGCCACGGGAAGGCCGTGTCCCAGCGAGCCCGAGTTCATCTCGATGCCCGGCAGCTTGTTGTTGGGGTGGCCGATGTAGGGACTCTTGAACTTGGAGAACCGCGCCTTGACGTCGTCAAGGTCAAGGAAGCCCTGATGGCAGAGAACCGCATAGTAGGCCTCCATGGCATGGCCCTTGGAAAGCACGAACCGGTCCCTATCCGGGTCATCCACCGTCTCGGGCGAGACATTGAGATGCCGCAAATACAAGCAGGCCAGCACATCAATGACCGACATATCTCCCCCGATATGTCCGCCCCCACCACTCATAATAATGTCCACGCAGTTCTGCCGAAGATCCCAACGCAGGACCTCCAAGTCAGCCAACGCAACAGCATTAGGTTTAATCACAACCACACCTTTCGATTTAAAGGAATGCGAGACGGACCTGCCCCCATCGAGGAGCACGCGAAGGCCCGCACCAGCAAGGGTGTTTTGGTCGATACGAGGCGGCAGCCTTGGCTCGCCGCGAGTTCCGCAGCCCAGGTCGGTAGGCACGCGCGTAGCGCGCGCCGTAGCCCGACCTGAGGCGAGGACTGTCTGAGCGGCGAGTCAAGGCTGCCGCCCCGCACCGGTCCCGAAGCCTTACTCCCCTCGCAAGTAAGCCTTCACGTCCTCCTCGATGGGGTCATACAGGTCGGGCTTGATTCCCAGATACTTGCAGGCCTCGTAGAGCACGGGAACAACGTCGGCATGGATGCCGGCGCAGTGGTGGATGTAGGGACCCTCCACGACCTTGGCCTCCAGGCGCTTGAGGTTGGCCACCTTGACCCACACGTACGTACCCTTGCCACGCGGCCCCTCGATGCCCTCGGCGTTGCCCAGAAGCAGGCTGTACTCGCCGTTGTCGCCGTCAAAGCGGGCAAGGGTCATCTCGCCGTGCTTGGCCTCGGCGGTAAGCGCGCCGTTGTGGTCGAAGGCCAGCGGCACGCAGATCTTGGGACGCTCGCGCGCGACGGAGCAGGGCCACGGACCGCAGTGCTGCAAGAGCTCGCCGTTGGGCTCGTCCGGGTGGCGGATGGTCCAGTCGGCAAAGAAGGAGCGGTGCGCACGCATGTCTGCGGCCTCGACCATGAGGGTGGTGATGGCGCCGTGGACGTCAGCCTCGCAGGTGATGGGGATGCCCTCCTCGTTGAGGATGGCGTTGGCGGCGCACGGCATGATGCCCAGCTCGTGCTGCAGCTCGTTCCAGCACTGGATGCAGCCGGCGGTGCAGTGGTACTTCTTGATCATGCGGCGCATCGCCACGGCCATGGCGGCCACGGTCTGCACCTGCTCGGTGGTGCAGTCGCGGTCGTAGTGCTCCTCGATCCAGGCAATCTGCCGCTCGAACTCCGAGCTGCCGTCACCCGCGCACTCGGCCTTGGCGTCGGCCACGCCGCGCGTCAGCTCGGGCAGGGGCACAGGCACGACCTCGATGTTGAACTTCTCGATGAGCTCGCCCTCGTTGTACATGGTGGAGTAGAACTCGTACGGGCGCGGGCCGATCTGCAGGATGCGCGCGTCGCGGAACGTCTTGACCACGTTGCAGACGGCCAGGAAGTCGCGCAGGCCGCGCTCGAAGACGGGGTCGTCCACGCGGCAGTTGGTCATGTAGGTGAAGGGCACCTGGAAGCGACGGAGCACCTTGCCCGTGGCAAAGAGGCCGCACTGCGTGTCGCGCAGACGGGTGCCGTCCGGCTCGGGGCGCTCGTCGAGGGGCCCCCACAGAAGCACGGGCTTGCAGAGGTCCTTGGCTAGGCGCGCGCAGATGAACTCGGTACCAAAGTTGCAGTGCGGGAGGAAGAGGCCATCCACGCCCTCGGCGCGGAACTTCTCGAGCACCTTGATGCGGTCGTCCTCGTCAAAGAGCAGGCCCTCGTCGTTGATGTCGTCGATGTCCACAAACTCGATGCTCAGCTCGCGCAGCTTGTCCGCGATGATGCCACGATACTTGCGGGCATCGGGGGCGCTGAAGATGCTGCGGCGTGTGGGGGCATAGCCGATCTTGATGGTGTCCATGGGGCTCCTCTCCTTCATGTGGGTTTTCCTTACTACCTACTATCGAGCATTTAGTACCTTTTAGCAGGTCATAGCGCTATTTACTAAACTGGTTAGTAAACTCATTAAGAGGTTTAGGCGGTTCAGAGACAGGGGCGGAGACGGCATGGCAGTGACGGCGCGGGACGTGGCAAAGGTGGCGGGGGTCTCCCCCGCGACAGCGTCACTGGTCTTCAGGGGAAAGCCCGGTGTCGGCAAGGAGACGCGCGACCGCGTCCTGGCCATCGCACGGGAGCTCGGATTTGAGTACGAGTCGAAGGAGCCCTCGCAGAAGACGAGCACCATCCTGCTGATCATCTACAAGCGCAGCGGGCAGGTCGTCGGAGAGACGCCCTTCTTTGAGCAGCTCATCAAGGGCGTGAGCGATGCGACCTACCAGAGCGGCTACCATCGCCTCTCCATCTCGTACTTCTATGCACAGGAAAGCGCGAGCGAGCAGCTCAAGAGCCTCCAGTCCGTCAAGTGCGCGGGCATCATCCTGTTGGCGACCGAGATGCGTGCCACCGACGTGGCGCAGTTCGAGCGGCTCGGGGTGCCCATGGTCATCCTGGACAACTGGTTTCCCACCAAGCCCATGGACAGCATCGTCATAGACAACCAGCATGGCGCCTGGCAGGCCTCGCACTATCTCATGTCCAAGGGACACATCAACATCGGCTACCTGCACAGCAAGGTCGAGATACGCAACTTTCTCGAGCGCAGGGCCGGATGGCGCACGGCCGTCCAGGGCGTCATAGAGGATGGCGGCAACCCCGAGCACTTCATCGTCCGCGTGGGGTCCACGACAGAAGGCGCCTATGAGGACATGCTCGCCTTCCTTGACACCAACCCCGAGCTGCCCACGGCCTACTTTGCCGACAACGACATCATCGCCGCAGGCTGCATCCGGGCGCTCCGCGAGCGCGGACACCGCGTGCCCGAGGACGTCTCGGTCATGGGCTTTGACGATGCGCCCAGCGCGGAGCACGTCGACCCGCCCCTCACCACGATGGACGTCCCCAAGGCCGCGATGGGCGCACAGGCGGTCCGCAGGCTTGTGAGTCTCATCAAGGGAGAGACGTACGGAGAGGCAGTCCGCATCTCCGTGCTCCCCAAGGTCATTGAGCGTCAGAGCGTGCTCAAGCGCAACCTCCCCCTGCCCTAAGGGTCGGGCCTGGCCGGGTCGATGCCAGCCAGGCCCGAAGGTCGCCTCTAAAGGCCCAGGGGGCGGCTATGCCAGGCGATGCTTGCCCACCCACTGCCAAAGCGTCACGGGGAAGCCCTCATACCTGACCAGGCTTCCATTGAGATCGGTCCTTGGCTCGTCGTTGTATGCCTGCACCCACACGAAGTGGCCGATGAGATGGGCGCCGTTTGCGTCTTCGATGTGGTCGTAGTAGGTCGCGTGCAGGTCCTGGGCACCCGCCGCCACAAGGTGCGGCCACGCGGCCTGCAGGTGCTCCTTTGGGGTCACGATGGGGTCGTCGTCCACCTGTACCCACCACATGGGGGTCTTTGCCATGGCGGCATACTCCTCGTCGGTGGCGAGGTCGCCCACCCACGGTGCGCACACGGGCACGGCCGCCGCAAAGAAGCCGGGATAGTCCGCGATCATGCGGCAGGTCATGAAGCCACCATTGGAAAGGCCGCCGATGTAGATGCGCGTGGTGTCGATCGTGTCGGCGTGCGCGACCACAAACTCGTCGACCAGCGCCTTTACCGCCGCCACGTAGTGGCTCTGGTTGTCGTCGACCAGCTCTCCCTTGCCATCGGGGTCCATCCAGAACGTGGGGCTCGACGGGGCGAGCACGTAGGCCGCGCCGCCGAGCTTCTCCTGGATGTCGGGACCGCTGATGGCCGTCACCTTGTTGCCGCACACGGTGCGATAGGGCTCCTGGCCCTCGCCCGCGCCATGCAGCCACAGCACGAGAGGCAGCTTCTTGGGCAGCGGGTCCTTGTGGAAGAAGCCCGGCAGGGCGCGAAACGCGTTGATCGCCGCCACGTTGGGCTCAAACCAGCCATAGTTCATGTCAATGCCGGCATAGGTGCCCATACCGTCCAGACGCCAGCCGTCGAGTGCGGGACACACGTCGCCTGCGCACTCGTCAAAGACGAGGCCCACCACCGGGGCCTCGCCAGGGACCTCGGCGGGAATGGCCGCAAGCTGCGTCACGCGATACTCAAGCCCGCGGATGTAGCCGCGCATCACGTCTCCGTCGATGCGCTTGGTCAGGCGGCATTCGGGCAGCTCCAGCGCCACGTGGGTGCCCGTCTCGGCTGCATTGCCCTTCTCGTCGCACACATGGACCGCCAGCACGGGGACAAACCCACGCGAGGGCAGCTTGGGTCCACCATGGTGCTCGGCGGCAAGCGCGACGCCGCCCTCCTCCAGGTCCATGCGCTCGACGTAGACCGAGAAGGAGCCCTGTCCCACATCGTTTGCGCGCGCCACACCCGGCAGCTCCAGGATGAGCTTGCTCACCCACGGGCCATTGTCGCCACACGTCGTAAAGGTCTTATACTGCGCCATGCTGCACTCCTCTCTTGGGGGAAGAGCGGGAGGGTCACTCCCATGCCCCTCCCGCCCACATCTTCTACCTAACGGTAACGCGTACCTGTGCGTAGGACGTCATGGGCCGTTCGGCCTTGTCGCGAACGGTCAGCGTGAGGACGTAGCTGTCACCAGGCTTGGCATCCGAGGGCACCGTGAAGTCGGCCTCGATCGCAGGCTCCTCCCACGCGGCAGTCCCGTCCGCGGCAAACAGGCTCCAGCGGCACGAAAGCTCGTCGCCATCCGGGTCGCTCGCGCATGCAGAGAGATGGATGGTCTCCCCTGCCGCCGCCGTGGCATCCTTACACACCTCGCTCACGACGGGCGCATGGTTGCACTCCTCGGGCCTGTGGGCGCACCACTGGGCACGCGCCGCGAAGTCCTCCTGGAAGGCGCGCAGGAAGGGGTTGGGGTTGGTGGTCTTGGGCTTGAAGGCGTCGGCCATGTTCGTGAAGCTCGGCGACCCTTCCGGGGCAGGCTCGCCATCGCGGAAGAACTTGCCCAGCACCGTGTCGAAGCCCTCCTCCTTGGCGCCACGCAGGCCAAACGGCAACAGCGGGATGAAGGTCATGCTGTCGCCCTCGGCCATGAAGTCGCCCGCGTCAAAGACGAGCGGCCCCACGCCTGGAATGCCCCAGTCAAGCGTGGCGTGTTCGCCAAACTGGTACTTCTCGGGCTCGCCCTCGTAGTGCCTGCCGTCGCCGTAGAGCATGTAATGGGCCATGAGGGGGCCATTGCCCCGCGTGATGTTCTGCTCTGGCCAGGGCGCCTTGAAGAGCGCGATGGAGTCGGGCTGCGCAAACTTGGCGTCCACATAGCCGGCATACGAGAAGGGCACGCGCAGGAACGTGAGCTCGGGGAAGAGCTGCACACCGTGGTCGAGCCAGGAGTTGTCCTGACCCACGCCGTCCATGACGCCCATCACGCGCACCTTGTCGTACACCTTGGCCTGCACCGATGCCCACTCGGATGTGCCTTGCCAGTCCTCGGCGATGCTCATGAGCGCACGCACGATGGTGTTCATGCCGCCCCAGGAAAGCAGCCAGAGCGTCCGCGGGTCGTCGTCCAGGATGGCAGCCTTGATGACGTCAGAGCCCGGCGTGGCCTCCCGCACATCGCCCTCAAAGGCAACGTTTCCCACGTAGGTGCGGCTGAGCAGCTCC
>CADBRX010000034.1 GCA_902797175.1 uncultured Coriobacteriaceae bacterium
CCTGCGCGGCACGCCGCTCTTCCTGCAGATCTACATCATGTTCTTTGGCCTGCCGATGATGAACATCAACATCGACAACAACGTGCTCGGCGTCATCGTCATTGCCATCAACGCCTCTGCCTACCTGGCCGAGATCTTCCGCGCGGGCATCCAGTCCATCCCGCAGGGCCAGTGGGAGGCCGCGTCGTCTTTGGGCATGAGCTACTTCCAGACCATGTTTGACATCATCTTGCCGCAGACCATCCGTCGCGTCATCCCCACGGTCACGAGCGACTTCATCACGTCCTACAAGGACACGTCGCTCCTGTCCTCGGTGGGCGTCATGGAGCTCATGATGTTTGCGAAGAACCTGACCTCGGTCTCGGGCAACATGACCCCCTACGTGGCGGCGGCCATCTTCTATCTGGTGGTTACCCTGCCGCTCATCAAGGCGGTCACCATCGTCGAGAACCGCATGGCGCATGCCGAGAGGGGCACGGGCAAGCGCCCCCGCGGCGGAAGGGCCGCGAAGGAAAGCGAGAGGCAGCAGCTCGCCGAGGCCGAAAGCGACCTTTCCGAGCTTGCCGTGCATGCCGAGGCCCACGACTCCGAGGAAGACTCGTGGCACGGCACCCTTTTCCCGCTCAACGGCGTTCCTGCGGAGGTGTAGGAAATGGCACTGTTTGGCAAGAAGCACGCAGGTCTGTCCAAGGTTGAGGTCCCTCCCGCGATGGACGCTGACGAAGCGGCGCGCATCGCCTTCGAGCACGACCTTCACCTCTCGAAGCACCACTTTGTGGAGGGCGAGCACCCCGTCGTGCGCATCGAGCATCTCAACAAGACCTTTGACGGCGAGACCATCGTCTTGCGTGACGTCAACCTCAACGTCTGGAACGGCGAGATCGTGGTCGTGCTGGGGCCGTCGGGATCGGGCAAGTCCACGATGCTGCGCTGCATCAACCTGCTCGAGACGCCCACGGCCGGCCACATCCTCATCGAGGATGACGAGATCACCGGCAAGCGGCCCAAGGAGGTCAACTTCATCCGCCGCGAGCTGGGCATGGTGTTCCAGTCGTTCAACCTCTTCCCGCACCTCACCGCCAAGGAAAACGTCATGATTGGCCAGACCAAGGTGCTAGGAAAGAGCAAGGAGGAGGCCGAGGCAGAGGCCATCAAGCAGCTTGAGGCCGTTGGCCTGGGCGACCGCATCGACTACAAGCCGCCGCAGCTTTCCGGCGGCCAGCAACAGCGCGTTGCCATTGCCCGCGCCGTCGCCATGCATCCCAAGGTGCTCCTCTTTGACGAGCCGACCTCGGCCCTTGACCCCGAGCTTGTCCGCGACGTGCTCAATGTCATGAAGGAGCTCGCGCTCCACGGTGACATGACGATGATCGTGGTCACGCACGAGATGGGCTTTGCGCGCGACGTGGCCGACCGCGTGGTCTTCATGGAAGGCGGCGTGGTGGTGGAGCAGGGACTTCCCGAGGACGTCTTTGATCACCCGCAGAACGAGCGCACCGCCCAGTTCCTGGGATCCATCGAATAGCCTCCAAAAGGGGCATCCCTTTCCCAAGCGAGCTTGCCGGTCCGTCCCCGTATGGGACGGACCGGCCATTTTCGAGGTACGGACCGTACGAACCGCCCGTGCCGCATGCGGATGGGGCAGGCCTGTTCGGCTCGGCAGGCAAAGGCGCATGTGCCTCTCGTCACCAAAAAGGTTCCACAATTTCCCGTAAAGCAAAGTGGATTCAAAATCCCAGCGTCGCACTTTAAAAAGGCATAAAGAGTAGTACAAATGCCAGTTGGAAGGCATCGAAAGGTCCCCTTGGGTTACTTTTGTGCTAGTCTGGAAAGGTACGATTCTTTTCAGAGGTGTTTCGTTCTGTCAACGGTATCGTTTTGGAGGTCTGCGGAGTGCATCACAAGAATATCCTGCATATCGCCCGCACCTCGCGTCATCACGATCGCATGCGCGAGCTCAGCCACGCGATTGACGTCTCTATCGCGCTCGCCAATCCTGTCACCTTTCCCCAGGCCATTGCCTCGGGCCATGAGTTTGACCTGGTCATCCTCGATCCAGAGGGCATGGATCAGAACACCTTGAACGCCGTGGATGCCTACGTCTCGGACAACGGCTTCATTCCCACCCTGCTCGTCTGTGACGAGGACAAGCTTGCTCGCATGCACCTTCCCGTGCAGGGGCGCAATGACTTCATCCTGTCGTCGGCTGGCGAGGCGGAGTTTGAGGTCCGCTGCTCGCTTCTGCTTTGGCCGGGCGAGGAGAGTGCTCCCGCAGACATCGTGACCATCGACAACATGACGATCAACCTGGCCACCTACCAGGTCTACATCGACTCTCAGCCAGTTGACCTCACGCTCATGGAATACTCGCTGCTGTCGTTTTTGGCAACGCATCCGTCTCGTGCCTACTCGCGCGAGACGCTGCTGCATCGCGTGTGGGGCTTTGAGTACTGCGGTGGTACCCGTACGGTCGACGTGCACATCAGGCGCGTCCGCTCAAAGGTCGGCCCGCAGGTCGCGTCTCACATCGTGACGGTCCGCGGCGTCGGATACCTCTTCAAGCTGTAGCCCTCCGCTTATTGGATATTCATGACCTCATCTGCCCTTTTCGGCATGGTGAGGTTTTTCTTTTGTCGTGGAGTGTCTGCGCTGGCCGTAGGGGAGGCGTGGTGCGCCCCCGAAAAACGCTGACGGTACGAAAAACCCATTCTGTCAGCGTGGCACGCCATCGGAGAAACGCTGACGGAACGCAAAACCCATCTCGTCAGTGCTCCATGCCCCTGAAAAACGCTGACGGAACGAAAAGCGCGTCCTGTCAGCGCAGCGCGCCATCGGAGAAACGCTGACGGAACGCAAAACCCATTCTGTCAGCACGACATCGTGCGGTTTGCGCAGTGCCCCAAAAGCTTCGCCTGTTTACCCGCGCGCTTACCTTAAAGCCGTGAATGCCGCTTCCTGCGTGGGGTATCCTATTCCATGTGTGTACCGTCGGTCCCAAGGGGAGCAACATGAACTTGAAGCGCATCATCGCGGAAGATCTTGCCATCGCGGCGATCGCGGTTGCGCTGTGGTCGCCCATCGTGGGCCTGTCTCCGCTTGACCCCAACCTCCTGCGCGCCGCCGCGGCCATCACGAGCTACGTGGCGATTCCCGCCGCGGCCGTGGTGGTCAATCGGCCGCTGCTCAAGCTGGGCGACGAGACGGTTGACGAGGCGCATCGCATCGATCCCGAGGTTCGTGGTGATGCCCTGGGCAACGGAGACGAGCTCCTGCAGGCGCTCGAGAAGCAGAAGGACCTTCCGCATGTGGGCTCATATGCGGCCGACGCCGCGCGTCAGGTCGACGCGGCGCGCCGCAAGCGGCATCAGATCATAGACATGCTCTCGACCGGAAAGCTCACGCCTGGCTCGATTGCCTGGTCGCGCTTTGCCTCGGGCATCGACGAGGCGGAGTCCACCATCAGGCGCAATGCCGCGCTCGTCTCGTCTGCGTGCATGTCGTTTGACGGAAACGACTACATCCAGCTCTACGATTCCGTGTCGAGCGGGTCATACCGTGAGGACAACCTGGATGATGACTTGCAGGTCGAGCGCCTGCGCATCTACCAGTCGACGATTTCGCAGCTCAAGAGCGTGCTGGGCAACAACGAGCGGCTTCTGCTCGAGTTGGATCGCTTTGCGTCGGAGGTCTCCATGCAGGCAATGACGCCTTCGGACGAAAGTTCCGAGCGCATGCTCTCCGAGATGCGGGTGCTGATTGATGAGGCGCGCCGATACGAATAGCGCGCCCAGGTCGAAAGGACACAGGTGATGGCTGAGAAGAGGGGCGGGGCCGCAGGCAGGTTTGTCTTTGTCGGCGCGTTGGTCCTGGTGTTCGCTCTGGCGTTGGGAGGGCTGTGGTTCTTCCGGAACTTCGGAAAGAGCGATCGCGTGATCAGCACGGAGGACGCGGGCCGCACCATCGATCGTCTCTACAAGTCAATCGACCCCGACAGCGCCTCTCCCATCAAGGAGGCCGTCGACGTAAGCGACATGCTTGACGAGGCCGACGAGCTCCCCGACATCGACACCTGCGAGATCACGGTCAACGGTGGCGAAGGTGGCGTCGAGGTCTGGGCTTCCGGCGAGAAGGCGGGAAGCGGCACCGACGGCTGGATGCGCGAGATGGCGGAGGCGTACAACGCCGAGGGCCGCACGGTCGATGGCGAGCCAGCAAGCATCACGCTGCGCAAGGTAGCCTCGGGACTGTCGGTTGACTACATCGCCACGGGCAAGGCCGCACCGGCGGGCTACACGCCCTCCAACATGCTGTGGGTGCGCCTGCTCAACGCCCGCGGCGTCGCCACCACGACGGTGACCGAGCGGACCGTGGGCAACCTCGCGGGAATCGCCCTGACCACCGAGAAGCGTGACTGGCTCGCCTCTGAATACGGCACCACCGACATCTCCGCGATCACGGATGCCGTCGCGTCGGGCAACCTCGTCATTGGCTACACCAACCCCAACACGTCCGCCGCCGGCCTGAACCTGCTTGCTTCGGCGCTCGACCGCTACGACTCCGCAAACCCCCTCTCGGATACCGCTCTCGAGGGCTTCACGAGCTTCCAGGCAAACATCCCGTTCGTGGCCATGACCACGCAGCAGATGCGCGACGCGGCCCAACGCGGCAGCCTTGACGGCTTCGTGACGGAGCTTCAGGTCTATCAGCTGGACTCCGACCTCCAGCGCAACTATGCCTTCCTGCCGTTTGGTTGGCGCCATGACAACCCGCTCGTGGCCGTCGATGGCGCCACCGCGCACCAGCAGGCGGTTCTGGCGGACTTTGCCGACTACTGCGCGCAGAACGGCAAGGCGCTTGCCGACGAATACGGCTTCAACCAGATGGACTCCTACGACTCCGAGTCTCCCATGCCCGAGGGTGGCACCCTCATGCGCGAGCTCGAGGCCTACAAGCAGGCAAAGGATGCCGGCTCGACCGTCATCGCCGTCTTCGTGTGCGACGTGTCTGGCTCGATGGACGGCGAGCCCATCCGCACGCTGCAGTCCTCGCTCGTCAACTCCATGCGCTATATCGGCACCAACAACTACGTCGGCCTCGTCTCCTTCAGCGGCGACGTGACCATCAACCTGCCCATCGCGCGCTTTGACATGAACCAGCAGTCGCTCTTCAAGGGCGCCGTCCTCAAGGGGCTGCGCGCCTCGGGCAACACCGCCACGATCGACGGCATCATCGTGGGCGCCAAGCTGCTCCAGGACGCGATGGTCGACCACCCCGACGCAAAGCCCATGCTCTTCGTGCTCTCTGACGGGCAGCAGAACGCAGGGCACACGCTCAAGGATGTCGAGAGCGCACTCACGGGCCTGCGCATCCCGGTCTACACCATTGCCTACGGCGACGAGGCCGACCTCGCCTCGCTCAAGGCGATTTCCGCCATCAACGAGGCGACGACACTGTCCGCCTCGACGGATGACATTACGTACCAGCTCAAGAACCTCTTCAACGCAAACATGTAAAAGGAGCGTGGACCATGGCTGAAAACACGAACGAGTTCTCCCTGATGGTTCCTGACGTCGACCAGCTGACCCAGGAGGTCGAGGCCAAGCTTGAGGTGAGCGACGCCCAGAAGGACGCGAACGCAAGCGCCATGGAGCGCCAGGCCGACGCAATCATGAACATCGACCTCACCGACATCGAGAGCCGCGACAAGGCGCGCCAGGCCATCGAGCAGCTGGGAGCGGGCACCACGGCGCTTTCCGCCTCGCAGAGCCGCATGACGGCGACCTCGCTGCGCTCGCTTGCCGAGGAGGGCGCGGGCGGCAAGGAGATCGCGTCGAGCCTCTCCGATCTGGCCATCCGCATGCGCAAGCTCGACCCCTCGAAGGTGGACTTTGCGCGCAAGGGCCTCCTCTCCAAGCTGCATGACCCCGTCGAGCGCTACTTCGAGCAGTTCAAGAGCGCGCGCACCGAGATCGAGGCCGTCATGGTGAGCCTCAAGCACGGGCGTGACACGCTCGCGTCGGACAACGTGGAGCTCGAGCGTCAGGAGGTGACGCTGCTCAAGGACTCCCAGACGCTTGCCAAGGAGCTTGACGTCGCCAACCAGCTCGAGGTGGCGCTGACCGACGCCATCGACCGCGCCGAGACCGAAGGGGTCGACCCCGAGAAGGTCCGCTTCGTGCGCCAGGAGATCCTGTTCCCGCTCGAGCAGAAGCGCCAGGACCTCCAGACGCTCCTGGCCGTCAACCAGCAGGGCATCGTGGCCATGTCGGTCCTGCGCGAGAACAACCGCGCCCTCATGACCAACATCGACCGCACGAGCCAGATCAGCCTGCGCGCGCTC
>CADBRX010000035.1 GCA_902797175.1 uncultured Coriobacteriaceae bacterium
CTTGGGCTCCTTGGGCTTCTCGACGAACTCGAGGATGCGGCCCTCGTCGTCGCAGTTCATGATGCCGAAGCGGGAGGCCTCCTCCCAAGGCACGGGCATGACGGCGACGGTGAGGTCGGCGTTGTTGGCCTTGTGCGTGGCCAGCATGTCCTCATAGTCCATGCGGTAGAGCTGGTCGCCCGAGAGGATGAGGATGTACTCGGGATCCTGCATCTCCAGGTAGCCAATGTTCTGGGTGATAGCGTCAGCCGTGCCCGCGTACCAGGCGCCGCCCGTCTGGGTGGCGTACGGCGGAAGGATGGCCACGCCGCCGTCGCGCTCGTCCAGGTTCCAGGCCTCGCCCGTTCCCAGATACGCGTGCAGCAGATACGGGCGATACTGAGTGAGCACGCCCACGGTGCTGATCCCCGAGTTCGCGCAGTTGGAGAGCACGAAGTCGATGATCCTGTACTTGCCACCGAACGACACCGCCGGCTTGGCGACCTTACTGGTCAGAACGCCAAGACGAGATCCCTGCCCGCCGGCAAGAAGCATTGCAACGCATTCCTTCTTCGCCATAAGCTATTACCCCTTTCGTCTAGGGACCCTTTTTTGCAGAACTATCGACAACTATGCCAAATATCCAAAGCAGATTTGCCAATGGTTCGGTCACTAGAGAAATAACCCGACTTAGCGGTAGTCGAGCACAACGATGGCGCCCCGCCCGCAGGGGTGGGCACGCCGTCCGCACTTGCGGGGATGCCCGTGACAAAAGAGGGGCGCCCCTATCGGAGCGCCCCTGGACGGTGCTTCTTGTGACGCGATGCCTAGCTCAGGCTGTGCCAAATATCTGCGTCGTATTCGCGAATGGTGCGGTCGCTCGAAAAGTAGCCCGACTTGGCGGTGTTGTGAACGGCCGAGCGGCACCATGCGGCGCGGTCGGTGGCGTAGAACTTGGTCAGCTCCTCCCACGCCTGGACGTAGGAGTAGAAGTCCTTCAGGACCAGGTCGTAGTCGTTGTTGACCATGAGTCCGTCGTACACCGACTCGAAGTTGCCCGAAAGCTTGGCGAGCTGGCCGTTGGTGAGCATGTCCACAAGGCGGCCCAGACGCGCGCGGTCCGCGTTGTAGGCATCCCATGCCCAGTAGGAGTGCTCCGCGCGCAGCTTGTCGACCTCGGGGGTGGTGAGGCCAAAGATCTTGATGTTGTCGTCACCCACGAGCTCACGGATCTCGACGTTTGCGCCGTCGTCGGTGCCGAGCGTGATGGCGCCGTTCATCATGAGCTTCATGTTGGAGGTGCCGGAGGCCTCGGAACCCGCCCAGCTGATCTGCTCGGAGATGTCAGCCGCGGAGTAGATGAACTGCGCGTTGGACACGGCAAAGTTGGGGACGAACGCCACCTGGATCTTGCCCTCGCAGCGCGGGTCGTTGTTGACGACGTCCGCGACGGAGTTGATGAGGCGGATGACCTCCTTGGCAAAGGTGTAGCTCTGCGCCGCCTTGCCCGAGAAGATGAAGGCCGTCGGCACGGGCGTGTAGTTGGGGTTGTCGCAGATGCGGTTGTAGATGTCCAGGATCTTGAAGACGTTGAGCAGCTGGCGCTTGTAGGCGTGGAAGCGCTTGACCTGCACGTCAAAGACCATGTGGGTGTCGAGCTCGACGCCGGTGGTCTTCTTGACGTAGTCGGCGAGGCGCTGCTTGTCCCACTTCTTGGCCTTGTCGAAGCCCTCCAGGAAGGAGGCGTCTGACTCGAACTTCTCGAGCTTGCCCAGCTCGAAGGCGTCGCGCAGCCAGCCCTCGCCGATGGCGGAGGTGATGAGCTTGCTGTAGGGCGGGTTGGCGTTGCCCAGGAAGCGACGATGGCTCACGCCGTTGGTCTTGTTGTTGAACTTCTCGGGCTCGAGCTCGTAGAACTCGTGCAGAACGCTGTCCTCGATAATCTGGGTGTGCAGCGCGGACACGCCATTGACGGAGTGCGAGAAGATGACCGAGAGGTTGGCCATGCGGGCCTCGCCGTCCCACAGGATGGCAGTCTTGCGCAGGCGGTCGTACCAGTTGTCCCAGTCGTGCGGGAAGGCGTCGCGGTAGCGACGGTCGATCTCGTCGATGAACATGTAGGTGCGCGGAAGCAGCGAGCGCAGCAGCGGGATGGGCCACTTCTCCAGGGCCTCGGGCATGACCGTGTGGTTGGTGTATGAGATGGTCTCGCGGGCGATGTTGAACGCGAGGTCAAAGTCGACGCCGCGCTCGTCGACAAGCAGACGCATGAGCTCGGGGCCGCAGAGCGCCGGGTGCGTGTCGTTGGTGTGGATGGCCACGTAGTCGGGCAGGTTTTCCCAGGTGAGCTTGGGGTTGTGACGCATCTTGCGCTCGTAGTCGCGCAGGATCGTCTGCAGGCCGGCGGAGACGAAGAGGTACTCCTGCTTGAGGCGCAGGATGCGGCCGTGCTCGCCCGCGTCGTTGGGGTAGAGGATCGTGGAGATCGCCTCGACGTCGGAGCGGAACTTGGAGGCCTTGGCGTAGTCGCCGTTGTTGAAGGCGTCGAGGTCGAAGTTCTCCTCTGCGGGCTCGGCAGACCACAGGCGCAGGTGGTTCACGGTCTTGCCGCCGTAGCCCACGATGGGCACGTCATACGGCACGGCGCGGACCTTCTCGCCGCCCTCCTGCGTGAACCAGAAGCGGCCGTCCTTCTCGTGGCGCTCGACGTGGCCACCAAACTGCACCATGACGGCGCTGTCGTCCTTGCGGGTCTCCCAGGGGTAGCCCTTGGCAAGCCAGTTGTCGGTCTTCTCGACCTGACGGCCGTCCTTGATCTCCTGGCGGAAGAGGCCGTAGCGATAGCGCATGCCATTGCCGTAGCCCGCGAGCCCCTCGACGGCCATGGAGTCGAGGAAGCAGGCGGCAAGACGTCCCAGGCCACCGTTGCCCAGGCCGGGGTCGACCTCCTCCTCGATCAGCGTGTCAAGCGGGGTGCCCAGCTCGTCGCAGGCCTCGGCGACCATGTCGCGCACGCCAAAGTTGAGCAGGTAGTTGTCAAGGAGCGGACCGATGAGGAACTCGAGCGAGAAGTAGTACACCTGCTTCTGGTCCTGCTTGCGCATCTCGGTCTTCACGTTGTTCGCAGCGCTCGCGATGACGTGCGCCAGCGCGGAGTAGCGCTGGTAGTCGGTGCAGTCCTCATAGTGCTTACCGAACATGTTTCGGCACATGGCACGGTACCGCTTGATGAAGTCCTGCTTGTCGGTAAAGATCTGCTGCATATCTCTAACCTCTCCGTAGGTTTCGGGGCAATTGTGCGTTTGCCCACCCGATGCGGGCAAACTACAAGAGCCTAACAGTTAAGAGTGTAGGGTCAATGATGGTTGTTGACTTGGTAACAATGACCGATACCGCGAAAAGCCCAGTATTTTGCCCTTCTCTACGCATATTTGCCCCGTTTTACACGGTTGCTGGTACCGACAAGGGAACGGGCCCGTCCAAAAAGGGCAGGCCCGTTCACAAAAGAACCTATGCTTTGTGCACTACTTCTTGGCCGTGGCCTTCTTTGCAGGCGCCTTCTTTGCGGCAGGAGCGGTTTTCTTTGCAGCTGCCGTGGCCTCCTTTGCGGCGGCGGGAGCCTTCTTGGTCGCGGCCGTGGTCTTCTTTGCGGCGGCGGGAGCCTTCTTGGTCGCGGCTGCAGTCGTCTTTGCCGCAACCTTCTTGGGCTTGGGCGCGGGCAGCGGACCCACATAGCGCAGGATGGTGCCGCCCAGCGGCGGGACACGCAGCACGATGGAGTCGGCCTGGTTGTTCCAGCCCTTGGCCGTGCTGCGGAACTTGTGCTTGCCGTTCACGACGCCCGAACCACCAAATTC
>CADBRX010000036.1 GCA_902797175.1 uncultured Coriobacteriaceae bacterium
GGTCGGCGTGAGCCGCCAGTCGGTGACCAAGTGGGAGGCCGAGCGCGCCTACCCCGAGATGGACAAGCTCCTCAAGATCTGCCAGATCTTTGACTGCACGCTCGACGAGCTCGTGCAGGGAGACCTGACCGCCCGCGCGGCGGAACCCGAGCTGGCCGTGCCTGCCGCGGCGTTGGCCGAAGACGTCATAGGCTACGACGAGCATGGACGTGCGTACGCCAAGCGCATGGCGCTGGGCGTGTCGTGCTGCATCCTGGGAGCGGCTGGAGCTTCTCTGCTCGAAAGCCTGCTTGGCGACGTTGCGCCAGCCCTCGTCCTGTTCCTTTTCGTAGGCATCGGGCTGCTTCTGATCATCCCCGCCTCGATTGAGCACAGCGCGTTCCAAAAGGCGCATCCGTATGTCGCCGACTTCTACGGCGATGAGCGCCGCCTCGCCGAGAAGCGCACCTATGGATACCGCCTAGCTGCGGGCATCTGCGTGATATTTGTCGCAGTGGCCATGGCCGCCCTTCTTGACGGTCGCGCTAACGAGGGCCTGGTCGGAGCCATAACCTTGGCCATCATCTCCGCCGGTGTGTTCCTAATCGTGTACGCAGCCCTCATCGAGAACCGCCTTGACGTCGAAGGCTACAACCTCGACGCACTCGAGGAGCTCTCCGAAGAGGAGATCGCCTCCATTGTGGGCGAGGACCGCGCGCCGCAGGTCCTGGCAAAGGTGCGCCGCAACAAGCGCAAGAGTGCCGTGTGCGGCATCATCATGCTGCTGGCGACCATCGTTGCGCTGCCGCTCATGTTTTGGGGCACGTGGTACGGCGAGCCCTTCTGGCGTGCGTACTTCTGGACTCCCTGGATGCTGGGTGGCCTTTTCTGTGCCGTGGCGTGCATCGTCATCGACATGCGCAAGTAGATCTCCCGATACGAAAGGGTCCCACCCCTACGTATCGCGATACGTAGGGGTGGGACCCTTTCGTATCGGCCAAGGAGCCTACTCGGCGTCGACCAGCTTGACGCCGAGCAGGCTCACCAGGTCGACGGCCTGCTCGAGGCCAATCTTTGCGCCGCTCAGCTCAGTGAACGTATTCGACACGCGTATGCCTGCAAGCTCACTTCCCGAAAGGTCGACGCCCCGCAGGCGCGTCCCGAAGATCTCGGCGCGCACAAGATTGCATCCCTCCACCTGCAGCCGCTTGAGACGAAGCTGTGCCAAGGTGGCCTCGTGGAGGTCGCAGCGCACAAAGCCCACCTGCTCGAGCTTTGCTTCGGAGAAGTTTGAGTAGGCAAGGTTGCAGTCGCGGAAGCTCGTCCTGGTAAAGATGCCTTGGTGGAGGTCCGTGCCCACGGCACGGCACTCAAGCAGACGGCATCCGCGCAGGAAGGCCATCGCCGCCCGAGCGTTGCTCAGGTCGCATGCCGTAAAGTCGCAGCGCTCAAAGCTGGGCCGCTCAAACATGGTCTCGCAGAACAAACAGCTGGTAAACGTGCAGTCTTCAAAATCTACGCGGCCAAGGTCTGCGCCCGACAAGTCCTCGCCCTCAAAGCTCAGCCCGCGAACCGTACCGTCAACGCTTTCTGCCAGGGCATCGAGAATCGCACTCATGCGTCCCCCAGGATGCGGTGCTCAAAGTGGCCGTCCTCGTACACGCCAAAGCTGTGCGTTCCGTCCTTGGGGATGCCCACGCTGCCGGGGTTGAAGAGCCAGATGCCGTTGGGGCCCACCTCGTTGACCTTCACGTGCGTGTGGCCATAGACCAGCGCGTCTCCTTTGCGCAGCTGGGGAAGGTTGTCCACGCTGCCGTGGAGTCCTGGTCCATACACGTGCCCGTGGGTCAAGAAAAGCGTGCTCCCCGTTGCGGGGTCGAGCAGGGAGTTGTTGGTGGCCATGCAGGGGAAGTCCAGCACCATCTGGTCAGCTTCGGCCTCGCAGTTGCCACGCACGGCGATGACCTGCGGCGCGATGGCGTTGAGCATCTCGATGACCCGCTTAGGCTCATAGTCGGCAGGAAGGTCGTTGCGCGGACCGTGATAGAGCAGGTCTCCCAGCAGGACCACGCGGTCGGGCCGCTCGTCCTCGACTGCCTTCATCAGCCGCTCGCACCAGTGGGCAGCGCCGTGAATGTCCGATGCAAGGACCAATTTCATGCCAAATCCCCCCTTCAAAAAGCAGACTCAGGCCTCTTTATGCAAGTTAGCCATGGCCTCCTCAAAAATGACGCCATCCGGGCGGCACGGAACAAAGAAATCGCCCTCGTGCTGGCGCGTCTCGTCACCTTTGGCAAGCAGGCAGACCAGCGCCTTCCTCCCGCAGCCGAGCGCATACTCCGCAGAGCGTCGCACGGCCTCCTCGCGATCGGGGATCACCTCATAGCGAACGCCTTCGGGAGTGGCCTCGGCCATCTGTGCGCAGATGTCGGCAACCGCCTCGTGCGCAGGGTCCTCTTCCGTATAGATGAGCAGGTCAGCCCACTTGGCAGCCTCCTGCGGAAGCTCGCTACGTCGCTCCAGCGCCTTGTCGCCCGGGCAGCCAAAGACGGCAATGATCTCGTGGTCGGGAAACTCCTTTGCCATGGACGAGAAGAACCGCTGGTACGAGAGCTTGTTGTGCGCGTAGTCGACGATGGCGGTGACGCCGTCCTCTGACGGCAGAACCTCCATGCGGCCAGGCACGCGGGTGCGCGCAAGGCCGTCAGCCACTTGACCTGCGGAAATACCGAGCACCTCGCAGGCGCAGATGGCACAAAGCGCGTTCTCGATGTTAAAGAGCCCCGGGAAGGGAATGGTCATTGGAGCTTCCCAGCTGGGCGTATGCGCAACAAAGCTCACGCGGCCGTCGCGGGCGACGACGTCGCTCGCCCAAACGTCCGCGCCGGGCACGGGGCCATCGGCCGAGAATCGCAGCACGCGCTCGCACGATGCGGCCGCAGCCAGCACGTCTTCCACGCGGTCCGTCCCGAGGTTGACCACGGCCACCCTGGACTGCGCAAAGATCTTGAGCTTGCTTTGGAAGTAGTCCTCAAAGTCAGGGTGCTCGATGGGGGAGATGTGGTCGCGCCCCAGGTTGAGGAAGCAGCCCACGCCAAACGTCAGGCCGAGCGTACGGTCGTACTTGAGCGCCTGGCTCGACACCTCCATGACCAGCCGACCCAGCCCCGACGTGCGCGTGTGCGCCACGTGGCGCCAGAGGTCGGGGGCCTCGGGAGTGGTGTTGACGCTCTCGAAGTTCTCGATGCCGTCGTAGGTGTCGATCGATCCCATGATGCCGGTGCCAGAACCCGTCGTGCCCCCATCAAGGATGGCGCGCAGCATATAGGTAGCCGTGGACTTGCCCTTAGTGCCCGTGACGCCAATGACGTCCAGCTCGCGGTCGGGGTGTCCCCAGGCAATGGGGGAGACCACGCCCATGGCGCGGCGCACGTCGCTGACGACAAGGGCGGGCACGTCCGGCGCGACACCAGCCAGCGTCGCAGCGCGGTCCTCGCCGCAGAGGTAGGCAACGCAGCCCTTCTCGATGGCAGAGCGGAGGTAGTCCTCCCTGAACGCGGCTCCCTTGGCAATAAAGAGGTGGCCGGGCGCGGCAAAGCGCGAGTCGCTGTCGGCGCCGCTGATGGGAAGCGCAAGCTCGTCGCTGCCTGAGGCGGGAGCGGAGAGAAGCAGTCCCTCGCGAGAGAGTTCCTGGGCGATGTCCTGGAGCGTGGCGGGCATGGTCACTCCAAACGAAAAAGCGCCCCTTTCGGGGCGCAGACGGATTCGTGGTGGGCGATGACGGATTTGAGCGTCTCCGCTGCGCGGATCCGCAGCCTTCGGGCGTTGCCCTCGGCAGGCGAGAGCCCACTGGGCTCTCGCCCCCTCTCGCGGTTCAAATCCATGCACCGCGCACGTATCGTAAGCGCCCGCCCTCGGGGCGCTTCGTAAGCTATGGTGGGCGATGACGGATTTGAACCGCCGACCTTGTGCTTGTAAGGCACCTGCGCTAGCCACTGCGCCAATCGCCCGTGCAATATGGAAGTGTATCACA
>CADBRX010000037.1 GCA_902797175.1 uncultured Coriobacteriaceae bacterium
GTCCTTCTTGGCCTTCTCGGCCTGCTTGCCCACGTTGGGGTCGTCGGAGTTCTCCTCGACCCACTCGATGCCGCCCACGATGTCGCGGGCCGCAAGCAGAAGGCCGGAGATGACCATCTCCTTGACGGCGTTGGCGTTGGCACCAGGCGTGTTGAAGACCACGATGCCGTAGTCGGCGCAGCGCTCGATGGGGATGTTGTTGACGCCGGCGCCCGCGCGGGCGATGGCGAGCAGGTCGCGGGGCAGGTCCATCTCGTGCAGGCTCGCGGAGCGCACCATGATGGCGTCGGCATCCTTGATGTCGTCGGTGAGCTGGAAGCCCTCCCCCAGCTCGTCGGTCCCGACCTTGGCGATGTTGTTCAGGCAGTGTACGTTGTACATCTCATACTCCTTGCAGGGCCACCGCGACGGCGTCGCGGCAGCCACGATCGGACGTTAGTGCTTTGCCTCGAAGTCCTTCATGAAGGCGACGAGTGCCTCGACGCCCTCGACGGGCATGGCGTTGTAGATGCTTGCACGCATGCCGCCCACGCTGCGGTGACCCTTGAGGTTCTCGAGGCCGGCAGCCTGGGAGCCCTTGACGAACTCGGCGTCAAGGTCGGGGTCGCCCGTGACGAAGGGGACGTTCATGAGGGAGCGGTCCTGCGGGCGGACGGTGCCCTTGAAGAGCGCGGACTCGTCGAGGAAGTCGTAGAGGAGCTTGGCCTTGGCGACGTTGCGCGCCTTGACCTCCTCGAGGCCACCTTGGGCGAGCAGCCACTTGAAGACCTTGCCGCACACGTAGATGGCCCAGCAGTTGGGCGTGTTGTAGAGCGAGCCGGCGTCGGCCTGCGGGCGCCACTGCATCATGATGGGCACGTCCGCGAGGTCGCCCTCGGGGATGAGGTCCTCACGGACCACGGTGATGGCGATGCCCGCGGGGCCGACGTTCTTCTGCACGCCGCCATAAATCACGCCGTACTTGGCCACGTCGTGCGGCTGCGAGAGGAACATCGAGCTCACGTCGGAGACGAGCACCTTGCCCTTGGTGTTGGGAAGCTCATGGTAGACCGTGCCGTAGATGGTGTTGTTCTCGCAGATGTAGACATAGTCGGCATCCTCGCGAACGGGCAGGTCGGAGCAGTCGGGGATGTAGGAGAAGGTCTCGTCGGCGCTGGAGGCGATGGCCTCGGCGTCAATGAAGCGCTTTGCCTCAGCGAGGGCCTTCTTGGCCCACATGCCCGTCACGATGTAGTCTGCCTTGCCATGGGCGCCCGGCAGCTTGGAGAGGTTCAGCGGGATGGCGCTGAACTGCTGGTGGGCGCCGCCCTGCAGGAAGAGCACGCGGTAGTTGTCGGGAATGCCCATGAGGGTGCGCAGGTCGGCCTCGGCCTCGTCAATGATCTGCTGGAACATCTTGGAGCGGTGGCTCATCTCCATGACGGACATGCCGCAGCCACGATAGTCGAGCATCTCGTCGGCGCATTCGCGCAGGACGCTTTCGGGCAGCACCGCAGGACCAGCAGAGAAGTTGTAAACGCGAGACATGGTGCCTCCAATATCGGTGAGTGGTACCTTTCGACGCGTGAATGATATCCCAGCATGGGCTGTTTCACACAAAACCCTACTACACCGTTGCAGGGCCGAAACATGCGCGGCGGCAGCAAGAACTACCATGGTGCAAAGAGGCATGCCCGACGACACACCGCAGCGGCACGAAGCATCTCGCCCAACCACGCACGAGGGGGTCCCGCATGATCACACGCACGTCCGGTCTTGATGTCAGCTCGAGGCAATGCGTGGTGTTTGACTATGACGGCACGTTGGCCGACACCAAGCCGGGCATCGTCAGCACGGCAACGTCTGTGCTGCTTGACTGGGGCCTTGACGCAGACCTTGTGGCCCGCAAGGTCGACCAGCTGGTGGGGCCGCCGTTTCCTCAGGCGTTTTCGCAGGTATTTGAGGTCAGCGCAGAAGACGCCGCCGAGATAACGCGGAGGTACCGGCAGATCTACTCCTCATGCGGGGCAGACGCGTGGCCGCTGTTTGACGGGGTCTTCCAAATGCTGGGGCGCCTGCGTGGGGCCGGGAGGAACGTGGTGGTCGCATCATCCAAGTTGCAGTGGCTGATCGACCGCGGGGTGGCCGACAACAACATAGGTGGGGTGCTGGATGCCGCCGTCGGCAGTTCCGAAACGGTCGCAACCAAGGAGGCGGCCATTCTGGCTGCGATCGACGCGACGGGACGTGCTCCCAGTCAGGCCATCATGGTGGGCGACCGGTTCCACGACGTCGACGGCGCGGCGGCCTGCGGCATTCCCTGCGTGGGCGTGCTGTGGGGCAACACGGGGACGCGGGAGGAGCTTGAGCGAGCCGGCGCCGTAGCCGTGGTGGACACCGTGGACGAGCTGGAGCAGGTGCTGCTGGGACTGTAGGCGCCGGCTCCTGAAAGCCTTGCCTGGCGATTCAGAGCAAAGCATCACCCATATGGGGCAATGCCCGCGGTCCCAGGAGACGCCAAGGCGCAGGCCGCTGCGTTTGGGGCGATTGCTTGCGTGCACGCGCCACCCACTCCCCTCCCCTGGCCAAGCGGTATCATGAGAGGTTGAATCATTTCCAGTCATGCACAGAGCCAGACTGGCTTGCCAGCCGAAGGGAACCACATGGACCGCATAAAGGTCATCGAAGTCAAGGAAGACGTCCTGGCCAACAACGACCGTGCAGCTCAGGCGCTACGTGAGCGGCTGCACGACCAGGGCACGCTCCTCGTCAACCTCATGAGCTCGCCGGGGTCGGGAAAGACGACCCTGCTCTCCGCCACGCTCGACGCGCTGCGCGACGAGCTCTCCATAGGCGTGATGGAAGCCGACGTCGACTCTGACGTCGACGCCTACACGGTGCAGGGCCACGGGGCAAAGGCCGTGCAGCTGCACACGGGCGGCATGTGCCACCTCGACGCGGCCATGACCGAGCAGGGACTCCGCGAGCTGGGGACGGACGAGCTGGACCTCGTCTTTCTGGAGAACGTCGGCAACCTCATCTGCCCCGCAGAGTTCGACACGGGGGCGGCAAAGAAGGTCATGATCCTCTCCACCCCCGAGGGACACGACAAGCCCCTGAAGTATCCCCTCATGTTTGAGGTGTCTGACCTCGTCATCGTCTCGAAGATGGACGTGGCGCCCTACTTTGACTTTGACTTGGAGCAATTTGAGAAGAACGTACGGATGCGCAACCCCCATGCCACCATCCTGCCCGTGTCGGCCAAGACGGGCGAGGGCATGGACGCATGGTACGAATGGCTGCGCGAATCGGTGGCCAGCTGGAAGCACTAAGTGGACGCAACGCCCACGTAGCGATAAGGAGAGGAAGAATGAACCAGTTTGACCGGCCCGGCGGACCAACCGGCCGCCCCCAGGACGCCTACGGCGGAGCAAGCGTCGAGGAACGCGCAAACGCCATGCGTGGGGACATGACCGACGAGGAGATCTCTGCCCGCAACGTCATACCCACCACCACGCCCAATGGCGAGCCGCACCATGTCATCGCCGAGGAGTACTTCTCGGAAAACGACACGGCCACGCACTGGAAGCCCACAACGCCTGACGAGCCCGGCCCCGCCGCGCACGAGGCACTCAAGCCGGGCGTCCTGCGCGAGGGCGTGAAGATCACGGACCGCATCCCCATCAAGCTGCACCTCAAGAAGGCGACGCAGGACGACCCCGAGTACTGGGGGCTTGCCGCCGTCATGACCGAGGAGGAGGCAGAGCTCCTCAAGCACATGAAGGTGCGCGTGCCCGAGACGCTGCAGCAGGTGATCGATGGCTCCGGCATGGATGCCGAGCGCGTGCAGCAGCTGCTCGACGACCTGTGCTACAAGGGCATCATGGAGTACAACTGGGAAAACCTTGACGGCACGAACCCAGACCACGAGCGCCGCTACGTGCTGCCGCGCTACGTGCCTGGCTCCGCCGAGTTCACGGTCATGAACCAGCACCTCCTCGAGGAGCATCCCGAGTTTGGCACCTTCTTCGAGCGCATGACGTTTTTGCCGCTCACCGTGGCAACCAAGCTGGTCCCGCCCGGAGGCGCCGGCATCGGCATGCACGTCATCCCCGTGGAGCACGCCATCCGGCAGGAGAACGTCACCGCATCGGTCGAGCACCTGAGCCACTGGCTCAAGAAGTATGACCGCTATGCCGCGAGCTCCTGCAGCTGCGCCCTTGCCGAGCGCGCCCGCGGAGACAACGGCGGGCGCGACCCGCAAAACTGGTGCCTGGGCATCGGCGACATGGCCGACTACCTCGTCGAGACCGGCAAGGGCCACTTCATCACCTATGACGAGGTCATCGACATCCTGCTCGAGGCCGAGAAGAACGGGTACGTCCACCAGATCACCAACATCGATGGCGAGGACAAGATCTTTGCCATCTGCAACTGCGACGTCAGCGTCTGCTACGCCCTGCGCACGAGCCAGCTCTTCAACACGCCCAACATGAGCGCCAGCGCCTATCGCGCGCACATAGAGGAGGACAAGTGCGTCGCCTGCGGCGGCTGCGTGGAGGTCTGCCCCGCGGGCGCCGTCCAGCTTGGCCAGAAGCTCATGACCACCCATGGCCGCGTCGAATACCCCAAGCAGCCGCTGCCCGACGCGCGGAGCTGGGGCGAGAACGACTGGGATCCCGACTACAAGAACAACAACCGCATCGAGTGCCACGACACGGGAACGTCCCCCTGCAAGGTGGCATGCCCCGCGCACATCTCCGTCCAGGGGTACCTGCGCATGGCCGCCCAGGGCCGCTACCGCGATGCGCTCTCCCTCATCAAGAAGGAGAACCCCTTCCCCGCCGTCTGCGGACGCGTCTGCAACAAGCGCTGCGAGGCGGCCTGCACGCGTGGGACCATTGACGAGGCCGTCGCCATCGACGACGTGAAGAAGTTCATCGCCCAGAAGGACCTCGAGGCCGAGCATCGCTACGTTCCCGAGCCAGTCATCCCCTCGACGCGTGGGCGCCTTCCCGAGAAGATCGCCATCATAGGTGCCGGTCCCGCAGGGCTTTCCTGCGCGTTCTACCTCGCCAACATGGGCTACAACCCCGTGGTCTTCGAGAAGAGCGCAAAGCCCGGCGGCATGATGACCTACGGCATCCCCAGCTACAAGCTGGAGAAGGACGTGGTCGACGCCGAGATCGACGTGCTGCGCGAGATGGGCGTCGAGATCCGCTGCGGCGTGGAGGTGGGCAAGGACGTCACGCTCGATGAGCTTCGCGCGCAGGGCTTCATGGCGTTTTACCTTGCCATCGGCTGCCAGGGCGGAAGGCGCGCCGGCGTCGCGGGCGAAGACGCGGCGGGCGTGAGCTACGCCGTCGACTTCCTGCGCGAGGCGCTCGAGGACCCCATGCACGAGGTAAGCGGCAGCACCGTCGTCATTGGCGGCGGCAACGTGGCCATCGACGCCGCCCGCGTCTCGGTGCGGTGCGGCGCGCAGGACGTGAAGATGGTCTGCCTCGAGCAGCGCGACGAGATGCCCGCCCTTCCCCACGAGGTCGCCGAGGCCGAGGCGGACGGCGTGGTCGTCGTCAACGGCTGGGGCCCCGCCTCCATCGAGGTCGACGACGAGGGCAAGGTGCGCGGCGTCACCTTCAAGCGCTGCGCCGCCGTCTACGGCCCAGACGGCAGCTTCGCGCCCACGTATGACGAGGAGACCACGACCTTCGTCCCCTGCGACAACGTGGTCCTCTCCATCGGCCAGTCCGTCGAGTGGGGCACGCTCCTCGACGGCAGCGCCATCGAGGTGGGACGAGGCGGTCGCGTCGCAGCTGACCCCAAGACCTACCAGACCGCCCAGCCCGACGTCTTCATAGGCGGCGACGCCTACACGGGTCCCAAGTTCGTCATCGACGCCGTGGCCGCAGGCCACGAGGCGGCCATCAGCCTGCACCGCTTCGTGCAGAGCGGCTCTTCGCTCACCCTCTCGCGCAACCAGCGCTACTACGTCGAGCTTGACAAGGCCGACATCGTCATCAACCCCAACAGCTACGACCACGCCGGCAGGCAGATCCCTCCCTGCGAGCGCGTCGAGAAGATCCTGCACGACTGGCACGACCCCAACCTGACCTTCACCGAGGAGCAGATCCGCACCGAGACCGCGCGCTGCCTCTCGTGCGGAGCCTCCATCGTGGACGAGAACAAGTGCATCGGCTGCGGCCTGTGCACCACGCGCTGCGAGTTTGACGCCATCCACCTCATGCGCGACGCGCCCGAGGCGAGCCACATGTACAAGGCGGAAGACAAGGTCAAGGCCGTCCTGCCCTATGCGGCAAAGCGCGGCATCAAGATCCTGCGTGGCAAGAAGGGGCCCAAGGCGGCCAAGTAGACACATCTGCATCACCACGACGGCTGGGCAATGCGAGTTGCCCAGCCGCACGCATGAAAGGACGACACATGAAGCGACCCAATGCATGGAACGAATACGCTCCCGAACAGCTGGCGGAACTCGAGGGCCTCACCTCTGACTACATGGCCTTCATCAGCGCAAACAAGACCGAGCGCGAGTGCTGCGCGGCAGGCGTGGAGCTCGCGCGCAAGGCGGGATATGTGGATCTCGCAGACTGCGTGCGCGAAGGGCGTGCCCTCACGACTGGCGACAAGGTATACGCCGTCAACCGCAACAAGACCCTGCTGCTCGTCCAGCTGGGCAGCGAGCCCCTCGAGGAGGATCTCAACATACTGGGCGCGCACATCGACTCGCCACGCCTGGACGTCAAGCAGGTCCCGCTCGACGAGCAGGACGGCATCGCCTACCTTGACACCCACTACTACGGTGGCATCAAGAAGTACCAGTGGCTCACCCTGCCGCTTGCCCTGCACGGCGTGGTGTGCAAGAAGGACGGGACGACCGTCGAGGTGCGCATCGGCGAGGACGAGCGCGACCCTGTGTTCTGCATCACCGACCTGCTCCCCCACCTCGGCAGCGAGCAGATGGGAAAGAAGGTCTCCGAGTTCGTCCCGGGCGAGGCGCTCGACCTCTTGGTGGGCAACCGCCCCCTCAAGCTCGAGGAGGACGACAAGGAGACCCCGGTCCGCGCGCAGGTGCTGCAGATCCTGGCCGATCAGCTCGGCATCGACGAGGAGGACCTCCTCTCGGCGGAGCTCGAGGTGGTGCCGGCAGGACCCGCACGCGACCTTGGCCTCGACCGCTCCATGATCTTGGGCTACGGTCATGACGACCGCTCGTGCGCCTACCCCAGTCTCAGGGCACAGCTGGCCTGCGAGGCTCCCCGCAGGACCGCCGTGACCCTGCTTGTCGACAAGG
The DNA here is from genome assembly GCA_902797175.1 of uncultured Coriobacteriaceae bacterium. GTDB lineage: Bacteria > Actinomycetota > Coriobacteriia > Coriobacteriales > Atopobiaceae > UBA1367. Next base: position 7,292 of record CADBRX010000037.1, read on the forward strand.
AGGAGATCGGCAGCGTGGGAGCGACGGGAATGACCTCGGCGTTCTTTGAGGATTCGATGGCCGAGGTGCTCGAGCTTGCCGGCGAGGGCGGAGAGCTTGCCCTCCGTCGCTGCCTGCGGAGGTCTCGCATGCTCTCGAGCGACGTGTCAGCCGCCTTCGACCCCGCCTTCGCCTCGGTCTACGAGAAGAAGAACGCCTGCTTCCTGGGGCATGGCCTCGCCTTCATGAAGTTCACGGGCAGCCGCGGCAAGGCAGGCTCCAATGATGCCGACGCCGAGTACGTGGCCCTGATTCGCTCCATCATGGACGGCGCGGGCGTGCACTTCCAGACCTGCGAGCTCGGCCGTGTCGACGCGGGTGGCGGCGGGACCATCGCCTACATCCTCGCACGTTACGGCATGGATGTCATCGACTGCGGCGTCCCCGTGCTTTCCATGCACGCCCCCTGGGAGACCGTGAGCAAGGCAGACGTCTACGAGGCGTACTGCGGCTATCGCGCATTCCTTGGCGCGTAGGGGGCAGGCGTGCACGAGCTGGGCATCGTCTTCCACATGATCGACACCCTCGAGGAGGTGGGCCGCGACAACGGGCTCACCTCCATCGCGAAGGTCACGCTCAACCTCGGCGAGGTGTCGGGGGTCCTTCCCGACTACCTGCTCGACTGCTGGCGGTGGGCGGCGGATCGAAGCGACCTGCTGCGCGGCGCGGAGCTCGACATCGAAAAGATTGACGCCGTCACCGTGTGCAACGCGTGTGGGAGGACCTACGCCACCCTTGCCCACGGAAAGACCTGCCCTCATTGCGGCAGCAACGACACCGTGCTCCTGCGCGGCAACGAGGCCGAGATCGACACCATAGAGGGCTGGTGACCAACACATGCGGACCTGGGTTTCCCGGGCCCGCGTTTCCTTTTTTGCCCCAGATGACTCTCCGGCGCATCACCGGATGGCGTAGGTCACCGTCACCTGCGCCTCGATGCTGACCTCGCCAGGGGCCACCTTCATCTCGGCCCCATTGTCCATGTCGGCCCCCATCGCCGTCTCCTCGTAGCGGTATGCCGTGTTCTGGTAACCCTCCGTGACGGCAACGACGTCTCCCAGAGAGACGCCTGCCGCCTTGGCGACAGCGCCGGCCTTTCCCCGTGACGACTCGACCGCCTCGGCAAGCGCCTGCTCGTAGGCAGTGTCATAGTCGCTCGCATAGTAGCTTGGCCCCCCAACGCCCGTGGCACCCGACGCCACACACGCCTCCATGAGGCCGGCGACCTTGTCCACGTCGACCCCGCTCACCTGCAAGGAGGTCCGCGATTCGTAGCCCGTTATGCGCTCGCTCTCTCCCGACCAGTCATAGAGGGGAGAGACGCCCGTGTAGGTCGTCTGGATGTCCTTCTCGTCAACGCCTTCGCGCTTGAGCGTGGCGATCACCGCGTTCACTGGCTCCGCCGCCGCAGACTGGGCCTCCTTTGCGGTGTCTCCCTGCACGCACACTTCCGCCGAGAAGCTCGCCTTGTCAGGCACCACCCTAACCTCGCTCGATGCGCTTACCGTTATGACGTTTGCCTGCTGGCCATCTGCCACGACAACCGTCTTCGAGCCGCATCCCGCAAGGGCGAGCCCCAGCACCAGCGCGACCATACCTGAGCAGAATCGTCCCATCGTTCCTCCCCTTTCGAAGGTTCCCTGATACTCATAACACGAGCGTGAGCGGAAAATGTCGGGAAGGACAAGGACCCTGCAGAAGGTGCGCTCACCAGAGTGAGCGGGAGTCGACCATGAGGCGCATGCCGTTGAGGATGACGATGAGCGCGACGCCCGTGTCGGCAAAGACGGCGGCGCCCATGCCCGCCACGCCGGCGATGACCAGCACGAAGACGAGCGCCTTCACGAGGATGGCAAAGCAGATGTTCTCCATCACCACATGCATGGTCCTCACGGAAAGCTCCACGAACCGCGGCAGCTGCCTGAGGTCGTCGGAGAGGAGGGCCACGTCCGCCACCTCGAGCGCCGTGTCAGACGCCGCGGCACCCATCGTGATGGCCAGGTCGGCCGTCGCAAGCGCGGGGGCATCATTGATGCCGTCGCCGACCATGGCAACGACTTCGCCCTCCGCCTGAAGGTCGCGGACGTACTGCACCTTGCCGTCGGGCAGAAGCTCCGATACGGCATGGGTCATGCCCACGACGCGCCCGACCGCCTCCGCCGCCTGGCGAATGTCGCCCGTCAGCATCTCGAGGGTCTTGACGCAACCGGCGGTGCGCAGGGACGCCATGGCCTCCGCCGCCTCGGGACGGACGGTGTCGGCAATCCCGATGACGCCGAGCGCCGACCCGTCGCGCGTCACCACGAGCGCCGTCGCGCCCTGACCCGCCATCTCGGCAACCGCCTGCTCGGCATCGTCAAGCGGCGTCTCCGACGTGGCTGCGAAGGCAAGCTTTCCGATGGCGCACGGCACGTCCCCGATGATGCCCATCACGCCGTTGGCGGCAACCTCGTGCACGTCGCTGGCCTCAAGCTCGGGTACCCCCAACTCATGGGCACGCACGACGACAGCGCGGGCCAACGGGTGCGTGGAGCGGTCCTCAAGCGCATGCGCGACGGCAAGCACGTCCTCCTCGCTCGCCTCGCCCAGAGGACGTACGGCCACGACGGCAGGGTTTCCCGTGGTGAGGGTGCCGGTCTTGTCAAAGGCAAAGGCAGTCACCTTGCTTGCGATGTCAAAGTAGGCACCACCCTTGACCAGCACGCCGTTCTTTGCCGCACGCGTGATGGCCGAGACGAACGACACGGGGGTCGAGATGACGAGGGCACAGGGGCATGCGACGACCAGAAGCGAGAGGGCGCGATACACCCAGTCATGCCAGAGCGCCCCGCTGAAGCCTCCGATGAGCGACAGCACCAGGGGCACGCCCAGGCCCACCACGGCGGCACAGCCCACCACGATCGGGGTGTACACCGCGGCAAAGCGGTCCACGAAGCCCTCGTAGGGGGCCTTCTCGGCCTGTGCGCCCTGCACCATCGACACGATGCGCGCAAGCATCGTGCAGTCCTCGTCCGCCGTGACCTCAAGCTCGACCACGCCCGAGGTGTTGAGCGACCCCGCAAAGACCTCGTCGCCGACGCCCTTGTCCTTGGGCGTGCTCTCGCCCGTGATGGCCGCCTCGTTGAAGGCAGAGGAACCCGACAGGATGACGCCGTCGAGGGGCACGCGCTCTCCGGGAAGCACGCGGATGCGCTCCCCCTCCTCGACCTCGTCGACCTTCTCGTCGTGGACGGCACCCTCCTCCACCACGTGAGCCATCTCGGGGGCGAGGTCCATGAGCTCCTTGATGGAGCCTGAGGTCTTGCGCATGGACCAGCCCTCGAGCCACTCGCCGATCTGGTAGAGGAGGATGACGATACCGGCATCCTCGAAGGTGGAGGGGTCGCCCGTGAAGCCCATGACGAGGCCCCCGAGCACGGCAATGCCCATGAGCACGTTCATGTCAGCCGTGCGACGCCTGAGCGAAGCGAAGGCCATCGGCGCCACGAAGACGAGGCCGGCGATGGCTGCGATGACGTAGAACGGGATGGCGGCAGCCTCATTGCCCATGAGGTGGTCAGCGACGAGACCCGCGACAAGTGCCATGGCAGATATGCACATGAGCACGCGTTCGCGGTTCTCCTGATACCAGCTGCGCTGTGCGGAGAGCTCCTCGAGCTCTTCCTGGCTCAGCTCGAGGTCCTGGCCGCATGAGCGTATCGTCTGGAGAATCTGGCGGCGCGCCTCGAGCGAATCGGCACCCTCCTCGAGCACCACGTCGAGCGTCGAGGTCGCGTATACGATGCGCGCGTCCTTCACGCATTTGAGCATGCGGACCGCGTTCTGGGCGTTCATGGCGCAGCTCGGGCAGTCAATGTCGAGCACGTGGTACGAGAGCGTGGGCGCCTCGGAGAGCTCACGCGTCTCGGGCACATGCTCGTGGTCACAGCCGCATGAGCAATGGTCGTGCTCATGGTGGTGGTGCTCGTGGCCATAGCCGCAATGGTCGTGGTGATGCTCGTGGTGGTGTTCGTGCTCGCAACCACACTCGCAGTGGTCATGCTCGCCGTCATGCTCGTGCTCGCAGCCACACTCGCAGTGGTCGTGCTCGCCGTCATGCTCGTGCTCGCAGTGGTCGTGGCTGCAGCAGCAATCGTCCTTGCAACCATCGAGGGGTTGCGACTCAGCCTCGCGAACAAGCTCCTCAACTGCCATCGCTACTCCCCTTCCTTGCCGGTCATCTCTGCCGCATGGCTCAGGCCAACGCTGATGAGAAGGGCGACGTGCTCGTCCGCCAGACGGTAGATGACCCGCTGCCCGTCGCGCCGCGCCGTCACCAGGCCACGGTCGCGCAGCATCCTGAGCTGGTGCGAGATGGCCGACTGCGACACCTGGCAGACCTCCTGCAGGTCCGAGACGCTTCGGTCACCCTCGCAAAGGGCCGCTAGGATGCGGAAGCGGGTGTAGTCGGAAAGCGCGTCAAAGATCTGCGTCGCTTCATAGATAACGTCCTCGTCTGACAGGAAGCAGACGACGGTCTCGTCAAGCTCGTGGGATGTCTCGTGGGTAGCCATGATTCCCCTTTCTTCGGAACACATGACAAATATATGAGCATCTGTTCATATATTCAAGGGGAAAGCGAATCTTTATGGTTGATTGGCACCATCTCCACGTCGAACGCACATCTGTGGGCCTCATGAGACAAAAAGGGGCGCCCAAAGGCGCCCCAACTGTCTCAAACGGCCCACGGCCTTTCGAATCGAATAGCAGACAGCACTACCAGACGAACTTGATGCCCCTCTTCTTCCTGAGCTCAGACCACTCGATCTCCTCCGTGGAGAGCCCGCGGCGAGCGGCCTCCGCGATAGCCTCGTCCTCATCATCGAGAAGAGCGACTTCCTTGCTGTCCTCGTTGGTCACCTCGGTGGTCAGGGTCGAGGTCGAGGTGGACTCGCTGCTGAACGAGCAGCCGCACGCGCCGATCACGAGAGCGCAGGCAAGCCCCGCAGCAACAACGGTGTTGAGTTTGGAAGTACGCAGGGTCAATCCTTTCTGCTTGCCCCGGAACCCCGTGGTGACTCGTCTGCTTGTACCCCTTTATGTCCCATGGCAGCTCACGCATAGCCTCTTCACATTCTGGCACGCCCGGATGCCAAGGCCACCTCATAACCTTTAAAGGGAGCTGATACCCTGCTTATCGGGCATCTCTTTGGGTATAAAAGAGAGGTAGCCACCTACAGGGAGCTCCCATGGCACACCATAGAGACGGAAATCGAGGACCAGACCTTCCGCAGGGCCCCATCGTGGCGCTTGTGGAGGTCACGCTCGTCGCGCTCGCCCTGGGCGTGGCGGTGGGTTCTCATGCCCCGCTTCTGTCCATCGTGCTTGCGGGCGCCCTCACAGGCACGCTCGTGTCGTGCGCGCTCTTCCTGACAAGGAAGGAAGGGGCTTCCGGGCAGCCATCCGAGAGCGAACGCGCTCTGCAGGCTGAGCCCGCGCTTGAGGTCCAGGCGGCACAGGTCGTCGCGCCGCAGCACAACGGCCCCAAAGCCGATGCCGAGGTAGACATCACGCCGAGCGTGACGAGCCTTGACGAATGGGACCTCGGGGAGAATCCCCCCAGCACGCTCGACCTTGCCTCCCTCTCCGACCGCATCGTCGGCGCCTCGGACCCCATCGCGGAACTCAAGCTCTTCGTGGGCATCACCCGCACGCGGGAGGCCGAGGGCGGCGAAGACGCGCCCTCACCCTTCGAGCGCTTTGCGGCACGCATGCTCGTGGAGGCCGGACTGCTCAAGAACGACGTGAAGCTGCCGCGCATGCGCATCGTGCGCCCACCCGCCTCAGGCATGTTCTACCTGCGCATTATCGACCAGCAGCTACCTTACCTCGCCAAGGTTCGCGTGCTTGCCCTCGAAGCGGCCCTGAACGCCTTGCGCTTCTCAGACACCTACTTTGACGACCCCGACGCGCATGAGGTCGAGGAGCACTTCCAGCTGCTTCAGAAGCTCACGCATTCCATTGCCGCACAGGCACCGAGCCTCTCTGACCACGTCCCCATCACGGACGACGAGTCGCCCGATACGGAGTGGGCGGTCCGCATGGCGATCTCGACCGCCATCGAAAGCTTCCAGCTCCCCCACCGCCTGAGCGCCTCGTGGCGCGTCAACGTTGCCGACGGCAACGTCGCGTTCGAGATAGAGCTCCCTCCCGAGGCTACCTTCCCGGCAACACGCTATGTCGAGGACCTCGGCCTCGTCGCGACCAGCCGCGAGATGCGCCGCAAGGCGGCCTCCGACTACGGGCTGCGTCTCGCGCTCCTTGTCGCCAATGCGGCGTTCAGGTGCTCGGAGCTCATCAAGCACGTGTGGGTGGCAGGCACGGTGCAGACCGCGACAAGGACCGCATGCTACCTCTCCGTCGACTTCGACCGCTGGCGCTTTGAGCGCCTCGACCTCTCTGACTTGGACGACCTTGCCGCGGTCTACCATTCCTTTGCGCCTGCCATGCGCTATGAGGACGGCATCCTCCGCCCGGTGGAGCAGACCTTCAGCCTCGATGAGCGCAGGTTCTGCCCGCCTCGCCGATACGAGCCGATCTCGCTCTCCACGCGCAGGATCGCGCAGCCCTGGGCGGAGTCGCTGGGGACGGAACGCGTCTTTGGCCTTGCCATCGATGAGGGAAGCAGCCGCGAGGTCATGGCGGCGGACATCATGGCAAAGCTGGGCGAGTCGACCGAGCAGAACGTCCACCTCATCATGGAGCTGGCGGGAGATGCCCCCGACCCCACGGTGCGCAGCGCCGCCGAGCGTACCGTGAGCAAGCTCATCGCGGGGGACATCGATGACGACGCCCAGTCCATCGGCAGGGAGTTCCTCATAGGCGACCCGCTCTCAAGTGCCGTGAGGCATGCGGGGAAGCTCCTCTCGCAGAGCGCGCCACAGGAAGCCCAGCGAATCCTCGAGGAGGCGCTCACGCCTCTTGACGAGGCGGGACTCTATGCCGACACGCCACACACCGAATATCGGTTCTTCCCCTCGTATGTCGAGCGCGCGCTCTATAACCGCCTCTTTGCCTACGAGGGCAGGCTCCCCTCGCTCGTCCCCCAGGCCTACTTCCAGGCGCATTTCCTGCTGTCCGTCTCGTACCTCATGCAGGGAAGCTTCGAGCGCGCCCTGTCGCATGCACGACGCCTGGTGGAGCTCGCTCCCCTTGACGCGCGCAGCCATGCGCACCTCACGCGCTGCCTCGAGCTCATGGGCCGGGACGACGAGGCCGTTGACGTCCTCACCCACCTGCTCACCATCGCGCACGATCCCGAGGGCCTCGCGCTCGCCTACTACCGCATGGCGTTCTTCCAGTGGAAGCAGGGCCACACCCTTGCCGCCCAGGCGTGCTATGCGACCTCACTGCGCTTTGCCCCCGCCTTTACGCCCCTCGTCACCATGGAGATGGCGACGCTAGCGTACCAGAATCCCGGGTCGTTCAGGGAAGAGCTCAGCGAGCAGGAGATAGAGCAGCTCCTCGACGACCAGGGAATTCCCATTGCCCCGACCGAGGAGATGTCGGAGGCGTTCCTCGACTGCGCGCGCGCCTCGCTTGACGCCGAAATCTTTCCTGTCGCACGCAACTTTGCCTGGATCCTGGGCGCGTTTTCGGGCGACGACATCATTGCGGGCGTCATACGCTCCATCGAGGACGCGCCGAGCGAGCGTGACCACTAGGTGCCACGCTGCCCGCACCCTTCTCTGGTAGACTCAACCAGTCACATCATCATCGCAAGGGAGTCCACATGCCCCCCATCCCCTCCTGGCCACCTCAGTTTGACGCGGCCATCTTTGACTTTGACGGAACCATCGCCAACACTGGCTGGATCTGGGAAGAGGTCGACAGGACCTTCCTGGGTGCGCGCAACATCCCCTACACCACGGAATACGCGCGCATACTCACCGTCTTGGGCTTCTCCTCCGGGGCGCAGTACACCATCGAGACCTACCATCTGGACGAAGACCCCGACGACATCTGCGATGAGTGGAAGCGGCTGAGCTCCGCCCTGTACAGGACCAAGGTGGTGCTCAGGCCAGGAGCCGAGGAATACATCAGGGCGCTTCGCTCGCGGGGCATAAAGACCGCGCTGGCGACTTCCAACGAGCCAGAGCTCATCGCGTCGATGGAGCACGTGGACGTAGAGGCCCTCTTTGACGCCCGTGTGCACGCACGTGACGTCGGCACCACGAAGGACGAGCCAGACATCTACCTCGAGGCGGCACGACGCCTAGGGGTGGCCCCCGCACGATGCATGGTCTTTGAGGACATCGAGCCTGGCCTGCGCGCCGCACGCGAGGCGGGCTTCATCACGTGCTCCGTCAAGTCAGACGAGACGGCCCAGCTCCTCGAGGCCGTGCGGGATGCCGCCGAATACCACCTCGAGGACTGGACCGTCCTGGTTCCAGAGGATTAGAGGGAAGCTTTGCCCAAGCTCCCAAGCCCTAAGCCAAGTCGAGCTGCATGAGCCGGGCAATGGACACGATGTAGATCTTGAGCGCCGTCTTGAGGCACTCCTCGCTCACGCCCTCGTCGGGACCGTGCTCGATGCCTACCCACTCCGGGTCCTTGATGCGCGGATCATGGGGCCCAAAGGCGCAGGCACGCGGGAAGTGGCGCGCATAGGTGCCGCCACCAATCACGAAGGGCTCCGCACCCGGGTCGACGTACTCGCGGTAGGTGTCCAGAAGGGCCTGGATGGCGGGAAGCGACGGGTCCATGTAGAAGGGGTCGTTCGCCATGCCCGCCTCAAAGACGCAGCCGTGTTCCGCAGCGGCGCGCTCAAAGGCAGCGATGACCTCGGCGGACGTGATGGAGCGCGGGTAGCGCACATCCACCGTGATGGTCGTGCGGCCATCATCCAGCGTGCGGGCCACGCCCGCGTTGAGCGTGAGCGCCCCGAACACCTCGTCTTGCGCGTCGATGCCCAGCGCGCTCCCGTCGCTCGTGCGGGTGAGCAGCTCGACCAGCCGCAGGAACTGGGCAGCCTGGGCCCCAAAGGCCTGGTCGGGGTCCCCTTCGAGCATGAGGCGCACGAGCTTGCCGAGGGCGTTGTCGGTTCCCTCGGGGAAGGCGGCGTGTCCGCCGATGCCATGGCTCGTGATGTGCACCATGTCGCCGTCAAGTGCCTCGGACTCGATGTCATGCGTGCAGCGCGAGAGCAGGAAGTCTGATGCCTCGCGCTTCACCTGGGCGGACGCAAGGCCGGGGATGGCGTTGGCCACCGTGCCGGCATCAAGCTCGACGAGCGCCTGCCCGCTCCCCGCGACGGGCTCCTTCGTGGTAAAGAGGCCATGGAAGATGCCCTTCTCACCGCAGATGAGGGGGAAGTCGGCGTCAGGCGTAAAGAGGAACGCGGGGGCCTCGTGATGCTCGAGGTACCACTCGACGTCGCTCATCGAGGTCTCCTCGTTGCATCCGACGATGCAGCGAAGCGTGTAAGGAAGCTGCTCGCCCGTTTCCCTCACCTGGTCCACAAAGAACTTCGCCGCATAGAGCGAAAGCACGAAGGGCCCCTTGTCGTCAAGGACGCCGCGTCCCAGCAGATAGCCATCCCTTCTGGTCACGTCGAGGGGCGGCACGGTCCAACCGGTGCCGATGGGCACGATGTCGGTATGGGCGATGGTCGCAACCTGGGCCTGAGACGATCCAGGCAGGTCGACATAGCCGATATAGCCATCGCAGTCGTGGGGCTCCAGCCCAAGGCGCGCGGCAATCTCAAGCCCTCGCGCCATCGCCTGGCGGGGACCTTCTCCCCATGGCTGACCAGGGCCCGCCGTCGTGGGGTCTTCGACCGAGTCGATCCTTACCAGCGAGCGAATGTCTGCGATGACATCCTCCCACACCTCGTCGACAAATGACTGTGCCTTGGCCTTGAGCTCCTCGTCCGTCATGGATGCCCGCCTCCTTGCGTGAATGCTTGCAAAATCGTTGATAGGCTTGTCAATGGTACCCCTTGGAGCCAAAAAGGTGCGCGGGGTCAGCGCCATGGTGCCTGACGGCATACGTGACCTACAAAAAAGAGGGTCACCCTGAGGTGACCCTCCCCTTTGTCTGGTCAATCGTGTGACGCGACTAGATCTTGCGGACTGCGGAAGCCTGGAGCTTGCCATTCTGGCCGGTCGTGATCTCGAACTCGACTGCCTGGCCCTCGTCCAGGGTCTTGAAGCCGTCCATCTGGATCTCGGAGTAGTGAACGAACAGGTCGTCGCCGTCCTCGCGAGAGATGAAGCCGTAGCCCTTGTCGGGGTTGAACCACTTAACAGTACCCTGTGCCATGACGTGCCTTTCTTTCTTCGCCTCGGCGCACCGAGACTTCGTGCTGCGCTTATGCGCGATACGTGTGCGGAAAACCGCATGAGCTATATTACCCCAAATACCTCGTCAAAGATACCTCAATCTCCAGATGGGGCAACCTTTAACACAAGAGGTACTATAACGCCCTAGTTTCCCCATGCGTAGGTCACGGTGACGAAGTCGTCGCTACCCAGGGGCGTAGCGCGCACTACGGGCTTCTCGGCACCCGCGGCACAGGTCACGTTGAACGTGATCAGGTCGGAGCTCTCCGTGGCAGTGTGCGTCTTGATGCACGCGCCATCGAGACCGTAGACGGTGCCCGTATACGTCTCCTCATCGTCCTCCGTGTAGACGTCCGTGAGCGAACCGCCCGCAGGTCCCAGCAGGTAGAGGCGGTTTATCATGTCGCCCCACGAATACTTTTCGGCGTTAAAGCCCGCGATGTACTTGGGTGCACTCCAGATGAGGTCGGAGCCCATGACGTTGGACAGCACGACGCGCACCGGGTAGGTCGTGGTTCCGTCAGAGTTGGCGGTGCCGTCTCCGACCTCGATGTTGAGGCGCAGGTACCACGAGTACTTCGAGTAGGTCACGTCGTTCACATAGACGCCGATCTCAGGTTTGAGGGGATCCTCGGGGAGTTCGCCGCTGGCGCCCAGCGCGACCATGACGGCCTGCTCGTCCTCATTGCTCATCCATGCCAGGAGGCGATGGGTGTCGATGAGGTCGAAGGTGGTCGTGAGGAGGTCGAGCATGCCTGCGTCACTGATGTTGTCGAAGAAGCTCTTCGCCGCGAGGCTTGCCGTGGAGGAGAAGAACCAGTCTTGGCCCTCCGTCCAGTAGGCATAGCGCCAATAGACGCTGTTCAGCAGCTCCTCAGCGGCGTTGTCGCCGTTGATCTCGGTGCCGTCCTCGGTCACGACGGGCCCCGTGAGCGCGAGCATGCGCTGCAGGAACACCGGGTCGATGGCGATAACGCCGTCGACCTCTTCTTCTTTGAGGACCGACCAGAACTGCTTGAAATAGGTGCCGACACGCGTGAAGTCAGCGATGAAGGTGAGCTGGGCGGGATCAGTGTTGTAGTTGGTCCGCCAGAACGAGGACTCCGCCTGGTCGATGGGCAGTGAGACCCCATCGGGATGCAGGATGGACTCGAAATCTCCCAGGTCAAAGTGGCCGTCCGTCACCGAGAGGACGCCGCACGAACCGGGAAGGCCACCCGTGCTTCGCGCCTCGGCGTTGTTCTGCGCCACGATGAGATAGCGGCGCGTCTGGCCATTGGCACCAAGCAGCTGCGGCAGGTACGGCAAGACCTCTTCGGCCTTGGTCAGCATCTCATCCGCCTCGCCCAGACCGTCCTTGAGCTTTACGAGAACCGTATTGATGCGGTCGATGCGCGCCTCGGGGAGGGCCTCGATGGTCGCCGCGGAACGCGAGAGCACGGGACCAGCCTCATCCATGGCACTCGTGAGGCTTTGGAGCACCTCGACGTTGATGGCGCCGTCCGTGAAGACGTCCTTGAGGTTCATGACATTGGCATTGTTGGCAAGCGGCATGAGCGCGTTGTCCGAGAGGTCAACGAGCACGTCGGCAAGCACGCGTATGCTCTTGAAGTCACTCCCATAGAAGGGAATCATCGTGGCGTAGTCCCAGAGGTCAGTATTGACCTCGTCATGGATGTGATACGCGGAAGTCTGGACCTCCTGGGCAACACTTTTGAACTGCTCCGAGTCACCCTTCTTGATGGCAGCCTTGATGTCATTGACCGTCGTCATGACTTCCTTGGCCTCGGCCTGCACGCCAAGGGCGGACTTATAGAGCTGATTGCCGTAGTAGCCACCGACCAGACCGACGCCGAGCAGTACCAGCGCCAAGATGATGGCAACGATGCAGCCCGTCCGCTTCTTGCCCTTCTTGGCATTGGGATCTTCGTCGAAATCAGCGTCCTGGTAATCGTACAGACTATCAGCGCTGTTGATGGCTTTTGTAGTCACGGGGACTTCGAACTCATCAGTCTCGTCAAACGTCGCATTAGGGGAAAAGTGGCTTCCGCGAGCCTTGCGCGACGCCATGTTCTCTCCCTCGCTTCCGCGAGCCATATGAGATGCCATACCCCCTCCTTCGTTTTCGCTGCCAATCGTGACATGTAAGGCTTAGTTTGACACAAGAACACGGCATACACAGCATTTCCCAAGGTCTAAAAAGGGGCCTCATGTACATGAGGCCCCTGATTGGGTGCAGCATGCGCCTGGCGCAGCTAGTTGGCGAGTCCTTCGAGGCCCTCGGGAGGGGTCTGGAGGTCGCAGCCAAATGACTCCGCGACCGCCTCAGCCTGGGCGTGGCGCAACCTGGCGAGGTCTTCGGCGCCCATGCCCTCATAGGCCTCGGAAAGCTTCTCCAGCGTGAAGCCCACGTAGTCGGCGACTGAGTCTGCCATGCCCGAAAGCAGCATCATGGTCACGAGGGAATCGGGCGCGAGGTCGAGCGCGAACTCTGGGTCGAGGTCGAGCAGGTTCGCGATGGCCTCCTCCGCCTCCTCTGCAGACTGCTGGTCATGTTGTTGGAGGGCGTGGCGCAGCGCCTCGAGCACGACCATCATGAACTGATCGATGAGGTCAAGGATGTAGTCACGGTGCAGCATGGGCAACCTTTCTGCTATTTCTGGCTTGCTGGCGGCACGATGCCGAGGTGCTCGAAGGCGGCGGGCATGGCCTGACGACCCTGGGGCGTGCGCGTGATGAGGCCGGTCTGCAGGAGATAGGGCTCGTAGACGTCCTCGAGCGTGGAAGGGTCTTCGCCCACGGCAGACGCGATGGTCGTCAGCCCCACGGGACGCCCGCGGAAGGTCTTGGTGAGCGCCGTCAGGATCTTGATGTCCATCCAATCGAGCCCCAGCTCGTCGATCTCGAAGAACGCGAGGGCCTCGGCGGCAATCTCCCACGTGATGGCCCCGCTGGCCTTGACCTGCGCGTAATCGCGCACGCGCTTGAGCAGGCGGTTGGCGAGGCGCGGGGTGCCACGCGAGCGCGAGGCAATCTCGGCAGCCGCCTGTTCGTCGATCTCGACGCCCAGGATGGTGGCTGAGCGCAAAACGATCTGGGTGAGCTCGCCCACGCTGTAGTAGTCGAGGCGATACGAGATACCGAAGCGGTCGCGCAACGGACCGGTGAGCAAGCCCGTGCGCGTGGTGGCGCCCACGAGCGTGAAGTGCGGGATGTCGAGGCGGATCGAGCGGGCAGCAGGACCCTTGCCGATCACGATGTCGAGGAAGAAGTCCTCCATCGCGGGATAGAGCACCTCTTCGACCTGGTGGTTGAGGCGGTGGATCTCGTCCACGAACAGGACGTCACCCTCCTCGAGATTGGTGAGGATGGCCGCGAGGTCGCCCGTGCGCTCGATGGCAGGGCCCGACGTGGTGTGCAGGCGCGCACCCATCTCGTTGGCGACGACGCCTGCGAGCGTGGTCTTGCCAAGACCCGGGGGGCCCGAGAAGATCACATGGTCAAGCGGCTCGTTGCGGTCGCGCGCGGCCTGGATGAGCACACGGAGGTTCTCACGCACGCGCTGCTGGCCGCAATAGTCGTCGAGCGTCTTGGGGCGCAGCGTGCGCTCGACGTCTAGGTCGTCAGACGTGAGCTCGCCCGTCACGCGACGCGGGCCACGGGCCCGCTTCTGCGGAACGTCGGCAAACAGGTCGTCGGAATCGGCCTCCCACATCACGCACCACCTCCGAGCCTACGCAGGGCATATGCCAGCATCTTCTCGATGGACGCGTCTTCGCTGACGCCCTCGAGGGCAAGCGCGATCTCCTGCGTGGTGAAGCCCATCGAGAGGAGGGCGGACTCGGCCTCGGCGCGGACGCCCGCGCCCGGCGCGGCTGCGGTCTGGGCGACATCGGGGAGCTCTGCCCCCACGAGCCTGCGCAGCTCCACGTCCTTCTGGAAGACGCCCTCGAGGTCGACGAGCAGGCGCTGGGCCTTGCGCTTTCCTATGCCAGGCACCTGTGCGAGGCGATTGAGGTCCGCCGTCGCCACGATGGTGGCAAGCGCCGCCGGCTTGTAGGTGGAGAGCACGGCCAGTGCCAGCTTGGGCCCCACGCCCGTGATGGCCACCAGCTTGTCGAAGAGCGCGCGCTCCTCGCGGGAGATGAAGCCATAGAGCTCCATCGCGTCCTCGCGCACCACCAGGCGCGTGAGCAGCGTGATGCCCGCAGAGCCCACGGACGGCAGCTCAGCCGCCGTCTGATGGGAGATGCCCATCTCATAGCCCACGCCGTTCACGTCGAGGACCGCGTAGGTGGGCATGGCCTCGACAAGGGTGCCCGTTAGCTGAACAATCACGGTTTATGACCTCCTGGCTTCGCTGCGTTGGCGACGGGCCCTGTTGGCAGCCGTCGCTGCTGCCGTGACCTCGAGCGCCTCGAGGCGCCGCTGCTCTGCCTGAGCACGCTCCGCCTCTGCCATGGCGCTCGTGGCGTTTTGGTACGCGACGCTTTTGGTGCGGCTGAGGTTGGCATGGCACACGGCCGCAGCAAGCGCGTCCGCCGCATGGTCGGGACGCGGGTCGTGGTCGAGTTGCAGCACGTTGCGCACCATGTAGATGACCTGACGCTTGTCGGCAGAGCCCGTTCCCACGATGGCCTGCTTGATCTGCATGGGGGTGTACTCCCCCACCAGGAGGCCGGCGCGCGAGCACGCCACGATGGCCGCCCCGCGCGCGTGAGCCGTGGCTATGGCCGAGCGCACGTTCTCACCGAAGAAGATCTTCTCAATGGCGAGCTGCGTGGGGTTGTAGGTCTCGATGACCTGGCTGATCTCGTCGAAGATCTTGCCCAGGCGCTGGTCTATGGGTTGGGAGGACGAGGTGGTCACGCAGCCGTACGCACGCGCACGGCACAGGGACCCGCGCGTCTCCACAATGCCCCAGCCAGTATGTGCCAGACCGGGATCTATGCCGAGAATGATCATCTTCCCTCCTCCCGATAAAGAACGCTCGTTCTAATATAGCATGCCCCAAAGGGCCTGTCACCGAGGAGACTAGAAAATTCGTTTGGTCTTGTGCGGTGACACCACCTGACGATACCACGTTGTCGCGTCACCATGAACGCGTAGCGCAGCTGGATCACATCACACGCCGCATACGGCACCAACACGCGCCGCGCGTGCGCTAGTTTTCGGAGAAGGGGTTGCGCCAGTCGGCGCCCGTACCGAGCGAGAGGTCGCGCAGGAGGTCCAACGCTTCGCGTAGTTCGCTCGAGCCTTCGACCATCTCGGCAGGGACGTCAAAGGCCAGGCGCTGGCCCTCAGCCTCAGGTGCTGATGGGGCGCTGATGCTGCCGAAGAGGGCCTCGAGCGTTTCATCACGGCGACGCTGTTCTTCAGCCTCACGCGAATCGGACCACGCAAAGCCATGGGGAAGGTGATAGTCCTCGAGCGGGCAGGTCGTCATGGTAAGCACCTCAGGCACCGCAGACGATCTCATCGTCATCGCGAACTGCCTCAGCACGGCTTCGGCAAGGGACGCATCGCCCACGGCCTCCCCTACCTCGAACAGGGGACTGCCGCCCTCCACATGCATCGAGAGCACGTCATCGATGCGCTCCAGCAGGACCTCGTTCGCATAGAGGGCCTTTGCCCCGCTCACGCGCGGCAGGTCCTCGGTGAACAGAACCACGCGGTCGAAGACCGGCGAGATGGCATTGCGCGTCCGGCAGATATCCAACACGTCGATGCGATACACGTCGCCAAGGGGGGCGAAGGCCGATGCCATGACCCTGTGCGTGCGCGGAACCAGCGAGAGTTCCGTCTTATCCTCGGTCATGAGGACCATACCGCCGACCTCTCGAGCCAGCTCGACCACGTAGGCCTGGGCGACGTCACGATGCAACGCCTCGTCACCATGGGCCAGCATCGCCCAGGCGCCATCGAGCTCGCGGCAGTCTATGCGCAGCGTGCGCGCCAGTACCGCAGGCATCAGGGAGCGGGGATGTCCGCGTGGGACGCAGTCAAGCGCATGGACCCGCGTGGGACCCAGCGCATCACTCGCCAAGGCCGCAAGGGCCATGGACGAAAGCGAACCGTCAAGCGCGATGACCACGTCGGTCTCCCCGAGCTTCTCGACATAGGAACGCAAGCCCAGCGAAAGGGCGTTCCAGAGAAAGACACGCTCGTCATACATCTCAATGGCAAGCTCACTACCAGCAGAAAGGCGAATGTCATGACCTATGTCGGCCACGAAGAGCTCTTCTTCGAAGGCCGAGGCGCAAGCGGCGAGACGTCCATCGGGCGCAAGGACGAAGCTCGATCCGCAGAAGACCTGATGCCCATAGCCACCCGCAGCGGATGCCGCGACGAGCCATGCGCCACAAGAACGCGCATACCCGGGAAAACGGTTCTGGGCAAGCGCCGAACCCAACGCAGAGGATGCGTCATCCACGGCATACCCGTATCCCACAAAGAAGAGAACCACATCTGCTTGGCCGAGATACTCCGGAGAGGAGATGAGATCGAGATCTTCATAACTGAAAGCAAGGGCGATGCGCTCCCCGAGGATCTCAACGGTCGCTATGCGCTCCGTGGCATTGCCAGGGCGCCCACCGCCAGACGCGTCGCCCGCCAAGGCAGAGAACCGCAGAGGGGTTGCCGAGCCGTCGTCCACGAGCACCACCTCAGCCATGGGCATCCCATCGGCATCAACCACGATGGGGACCAGGCAGGGACACGCAAGCTCGCGGGCGAGATTGATGAGGGTCACGCCGAGGTCGGCCAAATACGGCTGCTTTGAGCCAAAGGGCACGGGCGTCATACCCGTCAAGGCGGGAAGCGGCAGAACAAGGAGCTCGGCACCCGCCTGAACGGCAAGACGAGACTGGGCGACCGCGCGGGCACTCGTGCCCGCGAAGTCGCCCGGACGCGTGTCTATCTGTGCGACCGCGATTCTCATGGGAGCTTAGATGTCAGCCTTCCAGAGGCCGTGGAGGTTGCAGTACTCGTAGATGCTCACGTTCTCGGAGCCCTCGCAGGAGAACTCGGTGTGAGGAGCCTCGCCCGGCTTGAGGTAGTGGATCTCGGTACGGCCATCGGCGACGAGCGCGACCCACTGGATGAAGTGGGCGTCGAGCATGGGGTGATCGACCTCGCCGACGTTGACGATGATGCGGCCGCCCTCACGGGTGACCATGGGGATATGCTTCTCGCGGGCGGCATCAACGGTGCCGGCGATGAGCTCGTCGCAGGGCTCGCCGCAGCATACCGGCGTGCAGGGACCCTCCTGGACCTTCAGGAACAGGTTCGCGCACTTCTTGCACTTGTAGAACTTGGCGTCAGCCATGATGGACCCCTCTCCTTGGGTGGTTTACGACTGAAACACATACCTGATGGTATGGTACCACGTGAACTGTAGCCGAGAAACAGGCAGTTGGCCCAACGCCGTACAGAGCGCGCGGAAGACGTCCGCAGGGGGCATCCCCGCGGACGCCATGCCCTACACGAAGGCCACGTGGCCGCCCGCGCCCACGAGGTCTTCCACCTCGGCGCGCAGCACCATGTTGCGGGCATCAACGCGGATGGGAAGCTCCATGCGCATGGTCTCGCCCGTGGCACCCTCCACCAGGAGCTCCACGCGGTCGAGGCCCGCATAGCGCCCGAAGATGGCGTTCAGCTGCTGCATGCGGTCGAACGAGAGCATGCGCGGCGGCATGAACACCTCGATCACGCGCGGCCGGTTGGTCTTCTCTGAGAGCTCCATGGACTGCACCGACTGGCAGATCACCTGGTTGCCGCGGTCGCCGCGCTCGAGCTTGCCCGACACCTTCACGAAGATGTCGCCCGTGGACTCGCCCATCTCGTCGACCTCGCCCGCGAGCACCGACGCGCATTCGCGGTAGGTCTTGGGGAAGATGACGAGGCTGACCTCGCCCTCCATGTCCTCAAGCGTGACGACGGCCATCGAGTCACCGTTCTTGGTGGTCTTCTTGGCCACGGCGGTCACCATGCCCGCAAGGCGGATGGGCTTGTCCTCGGGCACGCGGTAGCGCGTCATCACGGTGCCCGTGGCGGGGTTCACGACCTCGACGGACTCCTCGATCTCGCCCAGCGTGTAGTCGCGCGCCTTGGAGAGCGCGTACTCGTACGGGCGCAGCGGATGGTCTGATACGTAGATGCCCAGCACCTCGTGCTCCTGCGCGAGCTTGACGCTGCGGTCCCACTCCACGCCGTCGGGTGCCGGCACGTCAGACTCGAAGCCCGAGCCCGCGACGTCGGCGAACATGTCGAACAGCGAGCTCTGGCCCGCCGCACGGTCACGCTGGCGCTTTGCCGCGGCGTCGATGATGTTCTCGGGGTTGTTCTTGTCCACGAACATGAGCAGCTGGCGGCGCGTGTAGCCCGTGGAGTCGAAGGCACCGCTCTTGATGAGCGCCTCGACCACGCGGCGGTTGGCGGACGATGAGTCCACGCGCTCCACGAAGTCGTGCAGGTTCTTGAAGAGGCCGCCTTCGGCGCGCTCGGCCATGATGGCCTCGCCCACGCCCTCGCCCACGCCGCGGATGCCGGCGAAGCCGAAGCGCACGCCCTCGGCCGTGGCCGTGAAGTCCTTGCCGCTCTCGTTGATGTCGGGCGGCAGGATCTTGATGCCCTCGTGGCGGCACGAGGTGACGTAGTGCACGA
>CADBRX010000038.1 GCA_902797175.1 uncultured Coriobacteriaceae bacterium
CGCCGTACAAGGACGCCATCACGCGCATGCTTGCCAACGTGGCATCGTCGGCCGCGAGCATCGAGCATCCCCTGCTCACCAAGCACGATGAGGTCAAGAGCGTGCTCTACGTGGTCGTTGCGTCTGACCGCGGCCTTGCCGGCGGCTTCAACGTGATGCCCCAGCGCCTCGTCGAGCGCGAGATGCGCTCGCTCACCAAGCGTGGCGTCAAGGCGAACATCATCACGTGCGGCCGCAAGCCCACGGAGTACTTCACCTCGCGCAAGATGGTGCCCGTGATGTCGTTCGTCGGACTCTCGTCCGAACCTAACATGGACGAGGCCGACCGCATCACCTCCTTCATCATCGACGGCTACTCCTCGGGCGCGATCGACAAGGTCGAGCTGCTCTACTGGCATGCCAAGAGCCGTGTCGACCAGGAGTTCGTGCGTGAGCAGCTCCTGCCCATCTCGCAGGAGGCGCTCATGATGCCGAGCGAGCCGCGCGAGCATGAGGCCTTGACGATGGTCAACCCCGAGACCTCTACTGAGTTCAACTTTGAGCCGTCGGCGCAGGAGGTCCTGGGCGAGCTGCTGCCCGCCTACGTGCGCACCGTCGTGTTCCACGCCCTGCTCGACTCCGCAGCGGCGGAGCACGGTGCACGCCGGCGTGCGATGCAGTCGGCAACCGACAGCGCCGAGGAAGTTCTTAACCAGCTCTCCCGGACGTACAACCGCGTCCGTCAGGGCTCCATCACCACCGAGCTCAACGAAATCATTGGTGGCGCGTCAGCATTGGAGGACAGCAACTGATGTCTCCCGCAAAGACGGAAGAGCGCTCTCTTCTAGAAGAGGCCGCATACAACTACATGAACCGCAGCGTGGGCTACGGCACGATCGTGCGTATCGTGGGCCCTGTGGTCGACGTTAAGTTTGACGAGCAGGTGCCTGCCATCTACTCGGCCCTGACCGTCGACGCCGACACGCCGGTGGGTCACCTGAACACCGTTCTCGAGGTCGAGTCGCAGCTGCCGGACGGCGTGGTCCGTACGGTCGCCATGTCCTCGACCGACGGCCTGCAGCGTGGCCTGCGCGTGCACGACACGGGCGCCCCCATGATGATGCCCGTGGGCCAGCAGACGCTCGGCCGCGTGTGGAACGTCATGGGCCAGCCCGTCGACGGCGGCGCCATGCCCGACGACGTGCTCTTCTACCCGATTCACCACCCGGCCCCCTCCTTTGAGGAGCTCACGACCCAGACCGAGATCTTCGAGACGGGCATCAAGGCCATCGATCTTCTCGAGCCCTACGTGCGCGGCGGCAAGACCGGCCTCTTTGGCGGCGCTGGCGTCGGCAAGACGGTCCTCATCCAGGAGCTCATCAACAACCTCGCGCAGGAGCATGGCGGCACCTCGGTCTTCACGGGCGTCGGCGAGCGCACGCGTGAGGGCACCGACCTCTACCTCGAGATGACCGAGTCTGGCGTCATCGAGAAGACGTGCCTGGTATACGGCCAGATGAACGAGCCGCCAGGAGCACGTCTGCGCGTCGGCCTGGCTGGCCTCACCACCGCGGAGTACTTCCGCGACCAGGGCCAGGACGTGCTGCTGTTCATCGACAACATCTTCCGCTTCTCTCAGGCGGGTTCCGAGGTTTCGGCACTTCTTGGCCGCATGCCGTCCGCCGTCGGTTACCAGCCCACGCTGGCGACCGAGATGGGCGACCTGCAGGAGCGTATCACCTCGACCAAGGAGGGCTCCATCACCTCCGTGCAGGCGGTCTACGTTCCCGCCGACGACCTCACGGACCCGGCGCCCGCAACCACCTTCACGCACCTCGATGCGACGACGGTCCTTTCCCGCTCCATATCCGAGCTGGGCATCTATCCGGCAGTCGACCCGCTCGCGAGCTCGTCTGACGCGCTCGACCCCTCTGTCGTGGGTGACGAGCACTACCGTGTTGCCATGAAGACGCAGGAGATCCTGCAGGAGTACTCCGACCTCCAGGACATCATCGCCATTCTGGGCATGGACGAGCTTACCGAGGAGCAGCAGGCCACGGTCAACCGTGCGCGCAAGGTTCAGCAGTTCCTCTCGCAGTCCTTCCACGTCGCCGAGAAGTTCACGGGCAACCCCGGAGCCTACGTGCGCGTCGAGGACACGGTCCGCTCGTTTGCCGCCATCGTCGACGGCGAGTGCGACGACATCCCGGAGCAGGCGTTCCGCTACGCCGGCACCATCGATGACGTCCGCGAGCGTGCCGCCAAGATGGCAAACAAGGGCGAGTAGGTTACGCCATGGGCAAGATTACCTGCCAGTTTGTGCGACCCGACCGGCTCCTGTACGAGGGCCAGGTCGAGAGCCTCGTGCTTGTCACCCCAACCGGCGAGTTGGGCGTGTGGCCCCTCCATGCGCCTGAGATCGTCGCTTTGGGTGATGGCGTCGTGCGCCTGAACCTCCTTGAGGAGAACGGCGGGGGAACCGCGAAGGTCATCGTTTCGGGAGGGTATGCCGAAATCGCTAACGACCTGGTCATCGTGCTTGCCGACCACGCCCGTCGCTCCGACGACATCGAGCCTGACGTGGTCAGCGCCACGCGCGAGCAGGCGGTGGCCGACAGGGATGCGCTCGATCCCAATGACCACAGGCGCGCCTATTACGAGAACAAGATTCGTTGGTGCGACCTGCTTCTTGAGCACGCAGTGACGGATTAGCATAGCCAGGGGCGAAGGCGCGGCCTTCGCCCCTCACCGTCAAGGCACAAGCAGTTGCTATAATCATGCGACACGCCCCATCACAAGACCCGGAGGTCCCGTGGAAGTCATACGCATCGAGGGGTGCCACCCCATAACTGGTGAGGTTACGGTTGAGGGGGCAAAGAACTCCGCGCTCAAGCTCATGGCTGCGACCATTCTCGCACCGGGCGTCTCGACGCTGACCAATGTGCCCAACATCGCCGACGTGCATGTCATGGGCAAGGTCCTTAAGGAGCTTGGCGCCAAGATCGACGTTGCGGACGAGCACACGCTGGTCATCGACACCTCGTCGGTCGAACGTTGGGAGACCCCCTATCACCTCGTCGCGCAGATGCGTGCCTCGACGGCCGTCTTGGGTCCGCTCATCGGGCGTTTTGGCAAGGCGACCGTTGCCATGCCGGGAGGCTGCAACATCGGTGCCCGAAAGATCGACATGCACCTCCTGGGCCTGCAGGCCCTGGGCGTCCAGTTTGACATGAGCCACGGTGACATCTGCGCCACCACGCCCAAGGGGCTGAGGGGCACCTCCGTCACGCTCGATTTTGCGAGCGTGGGCGCCACCGAGAACCTCATGATGGCGGCGGTGCGGGCCGAAGGCATCACGACCATCGACAACGCCGCGCGCGAACCCGAGATCGTCGACCTGGCCAACATGCTCAACGCCATGGGCGCCAAGGTGCGCGGTGCGGGCACCCCCGTCATAGAGATCGAGGGCGTCGAGGGGCTCTATCCCGTCGAGCACCGCGTGGTGGGTGACCGCATCGAGGCGGGCACCTTCATCGCGATGGCCGCCATCGCGGGCGACCCCGTTACGGTCAAGGGCTTTGACCCTGTCCACCTTGGGCTTGTGCTCAAGAAGTACGAGCTCATGGGCATCGACATCGTCCGCGGCAACAACCAGTGCACCATCAGCCGCTCCGGAGACATCCGTCCCGTCGACATCCAGACGCTCCCGTTCCCGGGCTTTCCGACCGACATGCAGGCGCAGACCATGTGCCTGCTCGCGCTCGCCAAGGGCAGCTGCATCGTGACGGAAAACGTCTTCGAGAACCGCTTCATGTTCGCAAGCGAGATTTCTCGCATGGGCGCCGACATCGTCATCGAGGGACATCACGCGATCGTCCATGGCGTCGAGCGCTTTAGCGGCGCTCAGGTCAAGGCTCCCGACCTGCGTGGCGGCGCGGCCCTTGCCATGGCAGGCCTCGTTGCCGACGGCGTGACCACGATCTCTGACATCCACCACATCGATCGAGGATACGAGCGCTTCGTAGAGAAGCTCCTCTCGCTTGGTGCCGTCGTCAGCCGTCTGGACGTGCCTGACGAGGACTAGTCGGCGCAAAGACCCCGCCCATCGAATTCCATCTCCCGTCCACGACGCTCCGCGGTATTGCGGTGATGATAGTGGGTACAACTGTGTGATGTGCACAGCGTTTCTATCGGCATGCGTCTGGGAGGAGAGTCGATGCCTCGCACCGAGTCTCATGGAGAAGGCAGCCTCACGATGGCTGGCGAGGATTACCTCGAGTCCATCTATCGTCTTATAGAAGAGGGCCACGGAAGCGAAGAGGGCTCCGTCAGGTCCGTTGACGTGGCGGAGGACCTCTCGGTATCCAAGGCCAGCGTCAGCAAGGCGCTCACGTATCTCAAAGAGAGCGGCATGGTCGAGCAGGCGCGCTATGGGCGCGTGAAGCTGACGCCAGAGGGCGCCGAATACGCTCGAGACGTATGGCGCCGCCACCGCGCCTTGCGGAAGTTCCTCATTCAGGAGCTGGGCGTCGAGGCTGAAGTCGCAGATGAGGAGGCGTGCCTCATGGAGCACGACCTCTCCATCGGAACCATGGAGAAGCTTTACTCCTACCTCGAGGCGCATGGCATTCAGGTTGAGGACTAGCGTCTCGATAAGCCGCACGTAGCAATCGGCCTATCCGGCCACGATGAGAGAGGTTTCACATGAAGGCAGTCATTCCCGCAGCAGGTCTTGGAACTCGTTTCTTGCCGGCTACCAAGAGCATGCCCAAGGAGCTGC
>CADBRX010000039.1 GCA_902797175.1 uncultured Coriobacteriaceae bacterium
TCACCGCACCGCGCGCAATCATGCTAGGCGGGTTCTGGCTATAGTCAAGCCCGCCAAGACGCATAGCAAATTATCGGTGCAGGTAGACGGCGTGACAACCGTAGTTAGACCCTCAACTCGTCAATCCCCAGCCCTTCGATGGGATCGTAGACCTGGACAGGGTTTCCCTCGAGGTTGAGGTACGTCAGGTTTGTCAGACTGCTCAGCGGCTCGAGGTCCGTAATGCTGTTGTTGTTGAGCGAAAGCAGCCTCAGGTTGGGACAGCTCGCAAGGGGCGCAAGGTCAACGATCTTGCAGTAGCCCGCAAAGAGGGTGGAGAGCTCTTGGTGGCCCGAGAGAGGCGAAAGGTCGCTCACCTTGTTGAATTGGAGGTCGAGATACTGAAGGTGCGGCATGCTGGCCACCGCATCGATGCGTTCGACGTCTTGGTAGACGAGCATAAGATCCGTCAGATTAGTGAGCTCCGCAAGGGCGTCAATGTTGCTGATGCGCGGGCCCGTCTCGATCGCCCCGTGCACATTGGGGTCCTTCGACAGGTCAAGCACCGTGAGGCCTTGCACGTCATGCAGCCAGATGTCACCCTCCGTGATGCCCGTTATCTCGCGCATCTTTGCCTCGAGCGCAGCGTCGCCCCAGTCCATGACGTGGTCGCCAGGGACATCGGGAGACGGCGCGCCTTCTGTAGCCGCGGCCGGCGCGGAATCTTCCGTGGACTGGGCAGGCTCGGGAATCACGGCCTCCTCCTGGTGCACGCTGCGCGCAACGCCTAGGCCCACGACGAGAACCAGCACGATTGCTGCGGGAATGATGACCTTCTTCCAGTCGCGCTTGCCGCGAGGCTTGTCAAGGAACTCGTCAAAGAGGCTATCAACCGCATCCCCAACGGCGTCCTCGATCTTCTCGTCGGGGTTGCCAAACAGCAAAACGAGCGGCCCTTGCACGATGAAGCCCACCACACCAAAGAGGGCGTTGGTGGCCCAAAGCAGGTAAGCGCCAAAGATCCACGTGCCCAGGGTCTGTCCGAAGAGGACGGGACCCCAAGAAGCGATGCGGTTGCCCACAAAGGCGCCGACGAGCGAGTAGACCACCACAAAGAGTACCTTTACGAAGGTGTTTGAGTATTCCTGTAAATTGTCGCCATCAGGGTCGATCTCCGTACGACTGATGATGGCGCCCCAGATTACCGCATCGGCTGCCGCAGCCATCGCAAGCTGCAGAAAGAGCGGACGCGTGAGGACTTCGGGGCGCAGCTCGGCGATCTCTTGGGCGGACACGAAGGCGATGCCCGAGGCCACCAGGGCCAAGACGCCAATGGTTGCGACGAGCGCCCAGCCCACCTTGAGCACGGGATTCTTGATACGGGCGATAGTGCGGTAGTACGAAGTCAGGTTGATGGCAGAGTAGACCAAGACGATGCCCAAGGTGACCAGGAACAGGTTGCGATTGAGCTGGTAGTACAGGGGAATGTTGGTAAAGAACGAGACAAGCAGGTTCCAAAGCTCCATGGGCGCGCCTTTCATGTGTGTGCTTTGGCTAGCATATCTCAAGCGCGATAGACGTTGAGGGTGTCTGTCGGAAACGTGACGTACGTGCAATGCTTCCGACACCCGCGGGGCCATTCTTGTCGGGAACGCGACGTGCCCGACAAGCTTCCGACACCCGCGACATGGAAAAGCCGGCCAAAGGGCAAACCTTTGGTCGGCTTTCTTGAAGGGAGCAAGCGGCTTTGTCCCGCGGCTACATCACCTCTGCCAGCTTTGCGTAGATACGCGAATGGACCTCGAGGTAATAGGCTGTTTCCGCCGTCGTCATGGAGTCGTCGCTCTCCCATTGGTCAAACTTCTGGAGCATGTCCGCCTCTTGAGCCGTAAGATCGGCCATACGCATCATCAGCTCGGCGTTAGTCGGATCGCCCTGATAGGCCTTCATGACCTCGACGTACTCATCGAAGAAGGCCTCGTAGCTGTCCATGGCCTCCTTAAACTCCGGGCGAATGAGCGTCTCGTCAACGGAGCTGCTCTCGGCCTCGGGAGCTTGTTCGGGCTCGGGCTCGGGCTCCGGCTCTGGCTCAGGGGTAGCCTCCTCCTTCTTCTCTGGCTCCGCCTGCTGCTCTTGTGCCACCTCGGACTCGTTTGACGCGCTCGTGCTGCTGCCCTTGCTGCCCGAACAGCCAAACGCCAGAGCCAGCACGAAGCACACAACCCACAAGCCACCAATGATCTTCAGGCATCCGCCAATCATCTTTTTCATCGTCGAGCCTCCTCGCCCAAACCGAGACACTGGTTCCCATGGAGCAGATGGTAGGCACGGAGAGACGTCATGTCCTTAGCTGGTAGCTTATATGAGGAAGAATCTGTCAAGTAGGCAATAAGAAGGCGACCCTCCCTTATCGGGGAGGGAATCGCCTCCTTGTTTATGCAAACGCCGGGATGCCGCGCGCGTGTTCTACGCAAGTCTTGCCAGTCTTATATCCGTGGGTCGGAACCACATCACGATTTTCCTGCAGGGGGTTGTCGCCTCAGTCTAAAAGCGCGCGTGGCCGCGTTGGCGGCTGCGGATAGCTGTTGCGCGAGTCTCCCCGTGGGCGTTCGGCATCCCGGGTTGTGCCTACATGGTCGCCAGCGCCCAGACCCAGCCCGCGAGCTCCCGGGCCACGGCCACGTTGACAACGCACCCCTTCTTTCCCCTGCGCTGCAGGTGCTCGGCGCGCCTCCTCAGCCTCAGGCAGCCCTTCCTCGCGTGCTCGACCACCTGCGCGGGCACGCCTTCGGCGGCGCAGTCGGAGCGGAAGGTGCGCTGGCGCATGTAGGTCCACGCGGCCTCGACGAGCAGCTTGCGCACGAGGGCGTTGCCCGTGAGGGTTATCCCGCCCCTGGAGCTCGACTCGCCGCTCGAATGCTCCGACACGTTCAGGCCCAGGTAGGCCTGGAACGCCTTCGCGCTGGGGAACCTCTCGAAGTCGCCGACCTCGACGGCTATGGCAAAGGCCGTGTAAGCCGAGACGCCCTTGAGCAGCGCGAGCCTGTCGACCGTCCGCGCCCACGGCTCCTTCTTGGCCTCGCTCTCGATCACCCTCTGGATCCTGTCGCGCCGGTCGGCGTGGTAGGTCACGTCGGCGCGGAACTCGTCGAAGACGGCCTTGTCCAGCTCGGTCTCGAACCTGAGCCCGGAGAGCCACCTGACGTAGGCCGCCGACCAGCTCTTGCGTCCCTTGCCCCACACGTGCCCCTTCCGCAGCAGGAAGTGAGACATCCTCAGCTTCGCCCGCGTGAGCGTCTCCCTCGCGTCCTCTCGCTGCCTCACGAGGTCCTTGGCGGCCTCCTGCCCGGCGTCGGGTATGTGAACGGGCGGGATGTTGTTGGTGGAGAGCATCCTCGCCAGGAACCGGGCGTCGCGCCTGTCCGTCTTCACGCGCTCCCCGGACGGGCGGAGCATCCTGGACGTGGCGGCAACGACGCACTCCAGCCCGCCTTCGTTGAGCGCGCGGGCGAGGACGAATCCAGTGGGGCCGGTCTCGTAGACCGCCCTCATAGGGGCCTCGAACTGCGACGCCCAGTCGACGATGTCCTGCGGGGCGGGCTCGATGAACATCCTTTCGACGACCTCCCCGGTTAGGTGGTCAAGCGCGCACGCCGCAACCGAGCGGGCATGCACGTCCAGGCCGATGCTGGTACGATACTGCATGAGAAGCCTCCTTGTGACTTGTGGCGGAACCTGCTGGCAAGCTCATTTTCGTTCCGACCCACGCTCTTGTCACCCAGGGGGCTTTTCAGTTCGCGCCCTGGGACTCCTCATATCGTCTAA
>CADBRX010000040.1 GCA_902797175.1 uncultured Coriobacteriaceae bacterium
AGATGGCCTGGTGTGGGAGGAGCTGCACAGGTCGATCCCGTGGAGGAGGGACTGGGACTGACCGCACACTTTATGTCCTATAACCCGTTGTGTCACTCACGGCCCTGCAAGCGACTCAAGTCGTCACCGCAGGGGATAGTTGTGTCACTAAGGTCCTCTCAGGTCTACAGACAATGTGCTCAGACTGCCAGCACGTGCGCCCCACACGACCACCTAGCTGCCAGTCGCATCCACGCGCCAGGCTCTTCCCTACAGCAGTTGCAGCGAAAGTGCGATCAGCAGCTGCCCGATGTAGTAGATCATGAGGTTGGCGACGCGCCAGGAGAAGCGCTTCTCGGGCCCGAAGGTGTTGAGGATCAAGATGATGTCGCTCACGAGGAAGAGCAGCGCGCCGACCAGAAACATGGCCGCATGCGCGCTGGGATGAGAGATGAGCGCACCCAGCGCGACACAGTTCATGATCGTGATGGCGCCGATGTAGAAGACGCCAAAGACCTTGAACGCGATGGACGCCTCGATGCGTTGGAAGATCCACACCATGAGGGCACCGGTCAGCACGAGCCCGATGCCGACAAGGACGGGCAGGGCGTTGCAATGGCGCGCCACGGCGAGAAGATAGGCGACGTGTCCTGCAAGAAACACGAGGATGCCCGCGAGGAAGGCGATCTTGCCCTTCTCGCCCTCAAAGACATAGCGCAGGTTAAGCACGACGTCTGCCACGGCGCCAATCACGAGGCCCACGAGGATGAGGCCCACATAGGCCGGATCCTCCGCTCCGATGAGACCACGCGAGCCAAGCCACCCGAGCGCCACGAAGCAGAGCGAGGCGAGGCCCTTGATGGCATCGGCCTCGACATAGCGTTCCGCCTTCTCGACCGCGATGAAGATGACGGCGAGGACAAGGCACAGAAGACAGAGCCACAGGTACTGCATGACGCACTCCCCTCTCCCTATGTGACCATCCTACGATGCGGGAAAAGGGGTTGTTAACAGCCTGCTCGCCCAACGTCCCAACACGACGGTGGGCGCACGTTGCAGGAAGCTCTATGCGAGCAGGGAAACCACGGCGTCACGCATCTCGGCGGGGCTGTGCACGACCTTGTCGGGCCTTTCGGGCACCGCGGGCACCACGCGGCCGCGCACGTCGACCCAGACGCAGCTCCAACCAACACGCTTGCTCCCAATGACGTCGGTCTCGTAGGTGTCTCCCACATACCACACGCCCGCGCCAGAGGAGCCCAGGAGCGCCTCCATGGCTCGGAAGGGAGCCTGAGCCGGCTTGTGCGCGCCCACGTCACCGGATGCCACCATGTGGCCCTCGTCAAACCACCGGTCAAGTCCCAGACGCAGCATCTTTTGGTGCTGATGGGCCGCATCGCCGTTTGAGATGATGCCGAGGGGTACCCCCGACGCGGCACAGGCGTCGAGCATCTCGACGGCCTCGGGATAGAGCGCGATGTGCTCCTGCGCCTGGGCGTAGACCCTCTGAAACGTGAGGGCTTCCTCTCGAGACACCTCGACACCCCAGTCGGCCAGGGTCCACTGCACCCTCAGGACCTTGTGGTCCTCTTCGTCTATCCTTCCGGCGCTCAGCAGCTCCAGGGCCTCGTCGGAGTGGACACGGCTCATCTTGAAGAGCTCGTCGACGGGAAGGTCGTAGCGTGAGGCAAACACCTCGGCATAGGCAACCCTGTACGGCCCCGCAAGGTCGTACAGGGTGTCATCGACATCAAATACTATGGCGTCGGCAGCCATGGATGGCCTAGAGCCTCTGGGAGGTGACCTTCTCGGCAAGGTAGGCCACGACCTCGTCGAGCGCGACCTCGCTGCGCTCGCCCGTCGCGCGGTCCTTCACCTCGACGTTGCCGTTCTTGACGGCTCGCTTGCCGCAGACGACCTGATACGGGAAGCCCATCAGGTCGGCGTCGGCAAACTTGACGCCCGCGCGCTCCTTGCGGTCGTCCACCACGACCTCGACGCCAGCCTCGACGAGGCCCTGTGCGACGCGCTCGGCCGCCGGCCACACGAGGTCGTCAGAGGTCTCCAGGGGAACTATCTCGACCTCGTAGGGAGCGACGCAGACGGGCCAGATGATGCCCTGCTCGTCATGGTGCTGCTCGACGACGGCCGCGAGCGTGCGCGACACGCCGATGCCGTAGCAGCCCATCTGGAACGGCTGCTCCTGGCCGTTCTCGTCGGCGAAGGTTGCACCCATGGCCTCGGAGTACTTGGTGCCAAGCTGGAAGACCTGGCTCACCTCGATGCCCCGCGCGGACTTCAGCGGCGCGCCGCACTTGGGGCAGCGGTCGCCCTCCTTGGCCGATGCGAGGTCAAGCCACTCGTCCACCTCGAAGTCACGACCCGGACGCGCGCCCTTGATGTGCCAGCCCTCTTCGTTGGCGCCGACGAGCCAGCTCTGGGACTCCCTGAGCGAGATGTCGGCCACCACGCGCACGCGCTTGTCGGCACCGATCGGTCCCATGTAGCCCTTGACCAGGCCATACTCGGCCATCTGCTCCTCGGTCATCACGTCATAGTGACCAAAGGCGTGCTCGGCCTTGACGTCGTTGAGCTCGTGGTCGCCCGGAAGCAGGCAGAGCACCGGCGTCTCGTCCTCGGCGATGATGGCGAAGCTCTTGCGGCACGCCTGCTCGGAGATGCCCATAAACGCCGCAAGTGCGGCGATCGTTCCCTCGCAGGGGGTCTCGATGCGCTCGCACTCGGTGCCAGGGCCCTCCTCGAAGGCGATGCCTGCGCACGCAGCCTCGACGTCAGCGGCATAGCCGCAGTCGCAGTATACGAGTGCCGCCTCTCCTGCCTCAGCAAGGGCCATGTACTCAACGGAGGTGTCGCCGCCAATCTGGCCGGAGTCAGCCACCACGGGAAGCGCTCTCAGGCCGCAGCGCTCGCAGATGCGCGCGTAAGCCTCCTTCTGGTCCTCGTAGCTCTTCTGCATGCCCTCGACGGTCGCGTCAAAGCTGTAGGCATCCTTCATGATGAACTCACGGCCACGCATGAGGCCAAAGCGGGGGCGCATCTCGTCGCGGAACTTGTCCTGGATCTGGTAAAGCGTCACCGGCAACTGCTTGTAGCTGCGGAGCTCGTTCTTCACGAGGTCGACGAAGGTCTCCTCGTGGGTCGGGCCGACCACAAAGTCACGCTCGTGACGGTCGCGCAGGCGCAACAGCTCGGGACCGTAGACGTCCCAACGTCCAGAGTCCTGCCAAATCTCGGCGGGAACGATCATGGGCACGAGCATCTCCTGCGCACCGATGGCCTCCATCTCCTCGCGGATGACGGTCTCGATCTTCAGAAGCGAGCGCCAAGCGAGCGGCAGG
>CADBRX010000041.1 GCA_902797175.1 uncultured Coriobacteriaceae bacterium
CTCTCCCCTCTCAAGCAACCGTCATCTATTCTAGCGTCGGTCGCTACGTCCTTCGTAGGCGCCGCTCTTCATGGCGGCGATGGTGCCACCGTCAATGAGCAGGTCAGTGCCCGTGACGAAAGGTGCGCTCAGCATGAACTCGGCCGCTGCGGCAATCTCGTCGGGAGAGGCCACGCGCTGGCAGGCGCCCGCCTCGATCATGTGCTGGTAGGTGTTGCCGGGGGCGTTGAACTCGTCGTAGGCAACCGGCGTCATGACGATGCCCGGGGAGATGGTGTTCACGCGAGCGCGGCTGTCTGCCCAGGTGGTCGCCGCTGCAGTGCGCACGCGCAGGTGGTTGGCACGCTTTGCAACGATATACGCCTTGCCAGATCCGGTGACCACGTCCGGCTGCAGCATGGGGAGCTCACGCAGCTCGTCAGTGGGCGTGGTGGCGAGGATGTTCTCCTCCTCCTCCGTGAAGTGACCCATCCAGCCGGCCTGGCTGCTCACCACGAGGCCCGCGCCGCCGCGCGCCATGACGGGACCGAAGGCATCGAGGGCGTAGCTCGTGCCGATGAGATCCAGGTCGATGATGAACTGCGGGGTGGCCTGGCTGGGGCTCGCACCGGCAGTATCGACAAACCACATGACGTCTCCCAGCTCGGCAGCCTTTGCGGCAAAGGCATAGACCTGATCCTTGTCAAGCGCGTTGACCACCATGGTCTCGACGTCGTAGCCATTGAAGCGCAGCGCATCGGCGGCGCGCTCCAGGTTCTCCTCGCTCACGTCACCCAGCAGCACCTTGGCGCCCGCGGCGACGCGGCGGACGATGGCCAGGCCCATAGCGCCAACGCCAAGCAAAACGGCGACAGGCTTGTTCTCGTTGAAGTCCAGAATCATGTCAGTGCTCCCTTCGTTTCGCGCCCTTTAGCGCGTGAACCCACGATGTCCATAGATGGTGATGCTGTCGAGCGCGCCTTCAAGCTCCGTAAGCTCGTCGGCGGTGAGCTCGACCTCAGCCGCGCCCAGGTTCTCGAGGATACGGCCTTTGTTCTTGGATCCGGGAATGGGCACCACGTTGTCCCACTTGGCGAGCATCCAGGCCAGCGAGAGCTGGGCGGGCGTGCAGCCCTTGGTTGCCGCAAAGTCCTCGAGCATCTCTACCAGCGGACGGTTGGCCGCAAGGTTGCGCTCGGAGAGTTGCGGCACCCACGTGCGCACGTCGTCAACGCGCTCGAACTGCGCAGTGCTCTTCACCTTGCCGGAGAGCAGGCCGCTCGCAACCGGCGAGAACGCGACGAGGCCGATGCGATGCCCGGCACAGTACGGTATGACCTCGTCCTCCACATCACGTTCCACCATGGAGTAGATGTTCTGCACGGCAGAAAGCGGCGTCACGGCCTGCGCGCGGCTGATGGTGTCCACGCCGACCTGCGAAAGACCCCAGCCGCCGATGAGCCCCTCGTCGATGAGCTGGCCCATGGCCTCGGCAACGTCCTCGACGGGCGTCGAGGCCATGCGGTGCAAATAGTAGAGGTCGACGAAGTCCGTCTGAAGGCGATCCATCGAGGCCTCGAGGTGCTTGCGGATCCGCTTGTAGGGACTGCCAATCCCCGGGTCGAGGAAGAGCTTGGTCGCGATGACCACGTCGTCGCGCACGTCGGCAAGCGCCTTGCCCACGATGCGCTCGTTGTGGCCGCGCTGCGAACGCGCGAGATTGGGGCCATATACCTCGGCAGTGTCAAAGAACGTGCATCCGGCCTCGTAGGCGCCACGAATGGCCTCGATGCTGTAGCGCTCGTCAGGGATGGAGCCATAGCCGTGGCTGAAGGCCATGCAGCCCATGCCCACCTCGGAAACCTCGATATCACGCAACATGCGGGTCTTCATGCGTCGCTCCTTCTCACAGGCTCTTCTCTCGACAAGAAGTGTCTCATCAGCACCCATGGGAACACAATGGACAATGAGGGCTCCCGAGTGACAAATGCCACCCGAGAGCCCAAAGCGTTGCATAACCTGGGATAGCCCCTCTTCCTTGAGCGACCCAAGTAGCTCATCTATGCGCAGAACTACGCACATTTAGGTTTGTTGTGCGCAGTTCTGCAAAGTACAACAGGGGTTTTGTGAGCAAACTACGCACAATATTTGTTATTGTGCGTAGTTCTGAGAACCGACAAGTACAAGACACATTCACCTTAGAGGCTATGGGCCACCTCGTAGGCCTCCCAGATGGCCGTCATGATGTTGCCAACCTGGCGCCCGTCGCCAATCTGATAGACGTCAACACCAGGCGCCTGGTAACCGCTCGCGTCGAGCGGGGCGGGACGGAAGCCCAGCGCGAGCACCACGGTGTCGGCCTCGAGCGTGCGCTTCTCGCCCGTCGCGGCGTCCTCCACCACAGCCCCCTCGTCGGTGATGGCGGCAAGGCGCGTGTTGGTGAGGATCTGCGCCCCGTGGTAGGCAAAGCCGTCGCGCAGGTAGTTGGCGTTCATGCTCGGCACGGAGGGACCGGCACTGAGGATGTTGGGGAGCGCCTCCACGATGGTGACCTCGCGACCGTCGCGGCAGTAGTCCAGTGCCATCTCGCAGCCCACCAGGCCGCCGCCCACCACTACGACGCGCTGACCGACCTTGGCATGGCCTGCCTCAGTAAGCGCCTCGTTGCAGCTCATGGCCTTGGGCCCCTCGATGCCAGGAATCGATCGCGGCATCACCGGCACAGAACCTGCGGCGACCACGATGGCCGTCGCGCCAAGCTCGGCCACCTTCTGCGGCGTGACCTCCTCCCCCAGGCGCACCTCGACGCCCGCCTGCACCAGCTCGCGCTGGTACCAGTCGTTCAGCTCTGACACCTCGCGCTTGAAGCTGTGGAAGCCAGCCGTACGCAGGTTGCCGCCCAAAACGTCGGACTTCTCGAACAGCACGACCCTGTGCCCACGCAGCGCCGCCGTACGAGCGGCCTCCATGCCGGCCACGCCACCGCCCACCACGGCCACGGTGCGTGACGTGAGCGCTACCTGCGGCGCGTAGCTCTCGGGCCGACCCATGAGCGGGTTGACGGCGCAGTTGACCACGCCGATCTGCCCGTAGCGATGGATGCAGGCCTGGTTGCAGCCGATGCAGGGACGGACGGCCTCGGGCGTGCCCGCAACCACCTTGCGCGGCAGATCGGGGTCGGCGATGGAGGGACGTCCGAGCGCGATGGCGTCAATCTTGCCGTCGGCAATCGCAGCCTCGGCGATGCCCACGTTGTTCATGCGCGAGCCACAGATGACGGGAATCGTAACGCCCGCGGCCTTGACGGCTGCGGCCAGCTCCACCATATAGCCACGCTCGATGTAGCTGGGCGGGCAGGCCCAGTAGTAGGAATCGAGCGTACCGGTATCCACAGAAAGGCCGTCATAGCCATAGCTCTCCAGCAGCTTGGCGATCTCCACCGCCTCGGCAAGGGTGCGCCCGGCCTCCTCGCCCTCGTCAAGCGAGTAACTCGCCTGGCCCAGGCCCTTGATGCCGGTGCGCAGGCCAAGACGGATGGTCACGGGGAAGTCTGGCCCGCAGGCCTCGGCAATGCGACGACGCAGCTCGCGCGGAATGCGCAGGCGGTTCTCCAGGCTGCCGCCGTACTCGTCAGTGCGGTGGTTCATGATGGAGAGGGCAAACTCGTCGAGCAGGTGTCCCCAGTGGATGGCATGCACGTCGATGCCCGCAAAGCCCGCCTGATGCACGAGCTTGGCCGCCTCCACGAAGTTGGCCATCTTTGACTCGATGTCTTCTGCCGTGAGCGCACGCGTCTTGCGCGACGGGTCCCACATGATGGTGAGCTCGCTCGGCGCAGAGAGCCCTGCGTTGCGGCCCAGGCCAAAGGCCAGCTGCACGAACATCTTGGTGCCGTACGCCGCGATGCGCGCATTGATCTCCTGACCCGTGCGCACGAAGGCGGCAGGGTTGTCCAGCACCGACGGCGCGAACTTCTCAAAGTCGGTGTCAATACCCATGCCGCCGGTGTAGATGAGGCCAAAGCCACCGGCCGCGCGGCGCACGTAGTAGTCGATGCCCATCTGGGTGAAGCTGCCGTCGGGCGCCACGTCAAAGCCAGGGTCCATGGGAGCTACGGCAAAGCGGTTCTTGATGGTGGTCTTGCCAATGGCGAAGGGGCTGGAAAGCTGCGGGAACTGCGTGCTCATGGGGTTTCCTCTCCTTGGATATGGCCATTTCTATGCGCGATGCGAACGGAGCCAACGCCCGTCCACCCTGTGGAAGTCCTGGTTCGTGTTGATGGGGAACGTCCCCTCGGCGCCATAGGCGCGGGCCGTCAGCGCGGTCCGCGCGGTGACGACGGCCCAGTCGCCGTCAATGTCAACGCGCTTGATATGGCTGTCGGAGTGGAAGTACGTGAGTGGCCCGCCCACCTCGGAGATGAACTCCTCCTTGGTCTGGACGGCGCCGCTCATGTGCACGAAGGGAGTTCCGTCCTCCACGAGCGAGCGCAGCGCATCGTGGTCAGCGCTCACCATGGCCTGCTGCATGGCGAGAAACGCGTCAATGACCTCTTGCTGCTCTGCCGAGGGTTCAAAGTCGCATGCCGAGATGACCGCCTTGCCGTCTTTGGTGTCGCGCCTGCCAAACATGTAAGCCTCCCTTGTCTAGCTGCTGTTTATTTGAGTTTGCAGCTAACAAGAGAGGCTCACAATGGGCGGTTGGCGCCCAAGCGTGACCTATGCCACGCTTTTGCGAAATGAGTGGCATAACAAAGCCGGGGGACGCATCACCTGACCTATCCCCCGGCTCACTTGCTCACTGATGTGCAGGCTTTTACGCCTTCTGCGCCACGCAGGCTCTCTCTTCTCCGCGCCCACCGGCAAGCCCAAACGACGTCTGTTCCTCAAGGGGATAGCCCGGCACGTCGCCCAGCCGCCAATATAGGGGTGAGCGGAAGCAGAACACGAACACGGCCACAAACCACACCACGGCAAGCAACCAGTCCAGCGGGACGAGTGCCGAGGCGTCAAACACCGCCGTGAGGTAGTGCAGCCCGATGGCGCCCATCAGCAGCACGCCCGTCACCATGCCGGGATTGTAAAGGCTCCTCTGCCGCACGTTGAACAGCACCAGGTGCATGAGGACCTCGGCAAACAGGAACATCATGCCCGACAGCGTGAGGAACCGCACTCCCGGCAGCAGCAGCGGAACGATGTACAGAAGCAGCAGTGCCATCCAGTTGCCAAACATCGAGTTCAGGTTGTTGCAGTGCCACTTGGTGGAGTCGGGCTCATCGCTGCCCAGGAGTATCCGCACTCCCATGAGGGGAAAGCCTCCCGGAAAGCCAAACTCCTCATAGAAGTGCAGCAGCATGGCCACGATGGCGGCAAAAAAGCAGCGCTGCGTCGGATCTCCCCGAATAACCCAATCCAAATGCACAGTTTTGAGGACCAACCCCGTCCCCTGCCCCGCTATACCGCAAAAGGCCGTGGCCCTAACACGGATCTGTGCCAGGGCCACGGCCGCAAGACGAGCAATGCAAATGAGGGCTTAGTCCAGGTCCTCGCCGTTGGACTTGATGCACTTCTGATACCAGAAGAAGGAGTCCTTGCGCGAGCGGCTCAGGTCGCCGGTACCGTCGTCGTACTTGTCGACATAGATGAAGCCGTAGCGCTTGCGCATCTCGCCCGTAGAGGCAGACACAACGTCAATGGGACCCCACCAGGTGTAGCCGATAAGGTCAACGCCGTCGGCCACGGCCTCCTCCATAGCAATGATGTGCTTGCGCAGGTAGTCGATGCGGTACGGGTCGTGAATCGAGCCATCCTCTTCCTTGGTGTCAAAGGCACCCAGGCCATTCTCCACCACCATCAGCGGCAGCTGGTAGCGGTCGTAGATCTCGTTGAGCGTGATGCGCAGGCCCGTCGGGTCAATCTGCCAGCCCCAGTCGGAAGCCTCCAGGTACGGATTCTTGCCGCCCATGCTCATGTTGCCGGCAGTCATCTCGGCACCCTCATGCGTGGTGACCGTGGCGCTCTGGTAGTAGCTGTAGGTGTAGAAGTCGATCTTGCCCTCGGCCAGCAGCTCCTCGTCACCAGGCTGCATGTTGATGGTGATGCCGTTCTCCTCCCAGAAGCGCTTGGCGTAGTACGGATACGCGCCACGCGCCTGCACGTCGGAGCAGTACCAGTTCATCTTGCGCATCTGCTCGAGGTTGGCCCACTGGTCTGCCGGGTCGCAGGTGAGCGGGTAGCTCAGGATGAAGCAGTCCATGTTGCCCATCATGACACCGGGGTAGGTCTCGTGCACGTACTTGATGAGCTTGGCCGAGGCCAGGAACTGATGGTGCAGCGCGTTGTAGCGCTCGTTGATGTCGTCCTTGACGTCGGCCATCGTGCCGGTGTAGCCCTGGATGGTGCCAAGCGAGAGCGTGGAGCCCATGGGCATGGTGCCAATGTTGATCTCGTTGAAGGTCAGCCAATACTTGACCTTGTCATGGAAGTTGTCGAGCAGGCACTTGCCGTAGGTGAAGTAGAAGTCGATGAGCTCGCGGCTGGCCCAGCCGTTGTACTTCTCGACCAGGTAGTACGGCAGCTCGTAGTGGCTGATGGTCACCAGGGGCTCGATGCCGTGAGCACGGCAGCAGTCAAAGACCTTGCCATAGAAGTCCAGGCCAGCCTGCAGCGGCTCCTTCTCGGTGCCAGTGGGGAACAGGCGCGTCCAGTTGACGGACATGCGGAAGACGTTCCAGCCCATCTCGGCAAAGAGGGCAATGTCCTCCTCATAGTGATGGTAGAAGTCCGTGGCCTCCCAGCTGGGGTACAGCGCGTTGGGATCAAACTCGGCGTCAATCTGACGCGGCGTGTTGACGTCGCCGCCACGCATGTGGTCAGGGATGGATGCACCCTTGCCGTCCACGTTCCACGCGCCCTCGTACTGGTTTGCCGCCGTGGCGCCGCCCCACAGGAATCCTTCCTTCATGCGCATGATGTTGCCTCCTTCTTTCCTGTTCCCATTTCCTCACCCGATGTTGCCATCAGGGCATTGCCGGTAAGCCACATACCTTTTTAGTATTGCTCTTGATGTACAAGGGGCGCCACATGCCGGACTTCAGACGGGTCTTTTGCATGCTAAACGACACCGCCTGCCGAGGACATCCCCAACAGGCGGCCTATTTGTAGAGATGTCAGGAGACCTGGAACCCGTCCTAAAGCCTGTCACCAAAGAACGACGCGAGCTTGGCGAGCGCATCGTCAACCGCCGCGGGCCGCCAGTAGAGGTCCACGTGCGTGGCATCCGCTACTACGTAGAGCTCCTTGTCATCGGTACCCGTAGCGGCCGCGAAGGCACTCTCAGACATGTATGCCGTGTCGGCCTTCTCGCCCACCACCATGAGCAGTGGCTGGTCGATGAGGTACATGAAGTCGTCCGGATCCCAGGCAAAGAGGTCCATGAGGTCGCGCTGGGCAAAGCGGGAGAGAGCGCGCGGATGCGCATGGGTCTCCACGTAGTACTCGTAGCCCTCGCGGTACATGTCAAAGGGCAGCTTGTGGCCCACTTCGGGGTCCATGTCGCCCATGTTGGCGTTGTAGGTGAGCTCGCCGGTCTGCACCTCGCGTGCGCGGAGGTCGGCAACATCATGAAGACGCTTGAGGACGCTGTCGACCTGCGACTTCATGAACCCCTCGCGACGCACCGAACCGGTGTTGAACATCGAGACGACCGCCACGGCCTTGAAGCGCTTGTCCATCTGAGCCGCGGAGAGCGCATAGCCACCGCCACCGCAAATGCCAAGCACGGCAATGCGCGTCGCATCCACGCCAGGGAACGTTGAAAGAACGTCCGCTGCAAGGCGGTAGTCCTCCACGCGCAGGTACGGGATGTCGCGGTTGCGCGGCTCTCCCCCGCTCTCGCCCGTGGTCACCGCATCAAACGCGATGGTCACGAAGCCCGCCTGCGCAAGGCGCTGCGCATAGAGGCCAGCAGCCTGCTCCTTGACCGCACCGTTGGGATGGCCCACCACGATGCCGGCATACGAGCCGTCCTCGCGGTAGCCTGCCGGCGTGTAGACGTTGGCGGCCACGGTCACACCGTTTGCGTCGTACGCAATGGGACGCACGTTCACGGCATCCTCAACGTTGGCAGTCAGCGCGTCGCCATAGACGAAGCCGAAGGGATTGTCCGCATAGGGCTGGGGCGTTCTGTCCTTATAGGTCATGTACCTGCTCCTTAGGTCGCGCGCTTACTCAAGCCCGTCGTAGATCTCCTGCGGGACGGGCTCGCACCATTCGGCATGGAAGCCCTCGTGAGCCCTGCTGTACACCACGATGTGGCTGAACCAGCTGTCCTTGGCGGCACCATGCCAGTGACGAACCTCCACGGGGATGGCGATAGCGTCACCGGGCTTCATCTCGATGGCAGGCTTGCCCTCCTCCTGGTACCAGCCACGACCGCCCGTGCAGATGATGGTCTGCTCGGAGCCGTGATGGATGTGGTAGTCATTGATGCAACCGGGCGCGAAGGTGACCATCTGAGTCTGGACGTCGTTACCCGTCACCAGAGGCACCAGCCACACGTCACCCGTGAAGTGCGGGTTATCC
>CADBRX010000042.1 GCA_902797175.1 uncultured Coriobacteriaceae bacterium
CAGGCTCTCGTCGGTGACGATCTTGGACTCGGGGAAGTACCAGCCGCCCTGAACGACGCGGTGGCCGATGCCGATGAAGTCCTTGCCCGTGGCGTTGATGATGTCGATGACGTACTGCATGGCGGTCTTGTGGTCGGGCAGGGGCGCCTCGATCTTCTGCTTGCCCTCCACGGCGATGGACTCGTAGCCCACGAAGGAGCCGTCGATGCCGATGCGCTCGCAGTTGCCCTTAGCGTAGACCTCGGCGGTGTCGACATCCAGAAGCTGGAACTTGAGCGACGAGCTACCGGCGTTGATGACCAGGACGTTCATGTGTCTCCTCTCACATTGGTTAATACCGCGATACATCATACGTCCCCCACGAGGTACGTGGGGGACAAAATGGCAAGCCTAACGGTATCCCCGCAAGATGTGCCTGCAAGGATGGGGCGCCGTCCCTATGCGAAGTCGTCCGTCAGGCGGCAGCCGCCGAGCACGTGGAGGTGCAGGTGGTGCACGGCCTGGCCGGCATCCCCACCCGCATTTGCCACCACGCGGAAGCCCGACTCCGTGATACCCTCCGCCTTTGCGACCTCGTCCACCGCATGCAGCAACGCGGCGGCCGTCTCGGCGGGCACGCCGTCTGCGAGGTCGGCGTAGTGGTCCTTGGGGACGACGAGCACGTGCGTCGGCGCGAGCGGGCTCATGTCCCTGAAGGCCGCCACCACGTTGTCCTCATAGATGTAGTCGGACTCGATCACGTGGTTGGCGATCTTGCAGAAGATGCAGTCGTCATGCATGGCCATGGGTATCTCCCCTCTGTGAGGTTTCTGCTCTACTCGTTGATGAACGCCGTGGAGGGCGCGGCCGTGGTGTCTGCCACCGCCACGTCGGCAGCAGTTGCGTCCATGAGGACCTGGACCTTCTGCTCCGCCGTGGCAAGGCGCTCGCGCAGGCTCTTGAGGAGCTCCACACCCCGTGCGTAGCGGGCAAGGGAGTCCTCGAGCTCAAGGTCCCCCGCCTCGAGCGCACGCACGATCTGCTCGAGCTCCACGGACGCCTCCTTGAAGGTCATCTCGTCGACGGGACGTGCCTCTTGATTCTCACTCATCGTTCAAACCCCTTCAGATCGTGGTCGTTGTTTGCGTGGACGTGACCGTGGCATGGACGGTGCCCCTTCCCAGAAGCACCGAAATCGCGTCGCCGGCGGAGAGGCTCGAGGCGTCGCTCACCACATGCCCCTCCCCGTCGCGCGTGATGGCATAGCCGCGGGCAAGCACCTTGAGCGGCGAGAGCGCGTCAAGCGAGGCGGCAGCCCTCGAGAGGGCGGCCTCATGGGGGGCAAGCAGCCGCGACCCTGCCGTGCGGACGCGCCGCGACATCGCGTCGAGTGCATCGTGGCGCATGGCGAGGGAGCGTGGGAGGGCTCCCAGCAGCCGCTCCTCGGTCAGTTCCAGGGAGCGGAGACGGTCCTCAATGATGGCGCCCGGCTCCGTGAGGCAGCGCCGTGTGGCCAGGGCCTCGACGGCAAGCCGGCGCTGCGCGAGGTCGCCCTGCGCGGCACGCGCCATGCGCTCCGACGCCAAGGTCACAGACGCATCCGCCTGCTCGACGATGCGTCCCATGGAGCTGACGAGGCGCGCCTGCCTGTCGGCCGTCTTCTGGGCGAGCTCGTCGATGGCGGGCGCCACGGACTCAGCCGCGGCCGTGGGCGTGGAGCAGCGCCGATCCGACACCATGTCACAGATGGAGGTATCGGGCTCGTGCCCGATACCGGTGATGACCGGAACGGGACATGCCGCCACCGCACGTGCTAGGCCCTCGTCGTTGAAGGTCATGAGGTCCTCAAAGGAGCCGCCGCCACGGACGAGCAAAATGGCGTCGGGCGCTGCAGCAGCTGCCACGTCAAGCGCATAGCGTATGGTCGCCGGGGCTCCTGGGCCCTGCACCTGGCAGCCCACCACCTGGAGCTCCACCAGGGGGTTCCTGCGTGCGAGCGTGCGCTTGACGTCATCGATGACGCTGCCCGAAAGCGAGGTCACCACCGCCACGCGCGTGCAGAACCGCGGAATCGGGCGCTTGCGCGCGGGGTCCATGAGCCCTTCCTGCTGCAGCTTGCGCGCCAGGGCGGCGACCTGCTGGCGCAGGAGCCCCTCCCCCGACGCCTCGATCCTGCGCGCGATGAACGACATGCGCCCGCTTCCGGTGTAGACGTCAAAGGCGCCCGTGATCTGCACCGTCAGGCCGTCACGCAGCTCAAAGCCGCACTTGGCGTAGGTGCCGCGCCACACGATGACGTCCATGGCGGACTGCTCGTCCTTGACCTGAAAGTAGCAGTGCCCCGACCGCGCGTTGGGACCACGGAACCCCGTGACCTCGCCCGCCACCGTGAGGATCGGAAGCGTCCCCAGGGCCAGCTTGGCGTCCTCAAGAGCACGCGTCACCGTAATGGGGCCGTCCTGCCTCACCGGGCTGCCCTTGTCGCCCTCCTCGAAGGCCAAGTCTCCCTGCGAGCCATATGCGTCAAAGGCACTAGTCACGACGGCTTCCCCTCGTGCGGCTCAGGAGGTACAGGAGCTGCAGGATGGAAGAGAGCGCCGCGGCGACATAGGTCATGGCGGCGGCCGT
The DNA here is from genome assembly GCA_902797175.1 of uncultured Coriobacteriaceae bacterium. GTDB lineage: Bacteria > Actinomycetota > Coriobacteriia > Coriobacteriales > Atopobiaceae > UBA1367. The sequence goes on from CADBRX010000042.1 coordinate 2,608, forward strand.
CAGGACCTCCTTGGAGCCCTGTTGGTCGAGCTGGGTGCCAAACTGCGAGATGAAGTTGACCGCCCTGCGGGACGCGTCGATCTCTACGGGCAGGGTGACCAGATGGAACACGACGGTGAGCCCAAAGAGCAGGATGGCAGCCTGGACGAGGCCAGCATGCTGCAGCGCGATGCCCGCAAAGAAGAGCAGGCTCCAGAACTGCTGCGTGAGGTTGACGACCGGTACGATGGCGGTGCGGATGCGACCTGGCGCGTAGCCGCGTGCGGTCTGGACCGCATGGCCCGCCTCGTGGCAGGCGACGGCGATGGATGCCACCGAGCCGCCGGCGAAGTTCTCCTCGGACAGGTGCAGGTTGTTGTCACGCGGATCGTAGTGGTCGGTCAGCTTGCCGGCCACGTGCCCGATGCCCACCGAGCCCGCTCCCTCGTGCTCGAGCATGCGGCGCGCCATCTCGGCGCCGGTGTAGCCGCCTGGCGAGGGCACGCGGGACCACTTTGCGTAGGTCTTCTGGATGTAGGCCTGGGCGGCCATGCCGATGACCATGGTGAGCACCATGAGGATGAGGTAGCTCATGTCCATGCCATATCCGTAGCCGTAGCCATAACCGTAGTACATGCATTCCTCCCATCGATAGCCAATGCAAGGTTTGTACCCAAGGGTAGCGCAACCATACGACAAATAGGCATGGCACGCGAACGGACGACCGATTCTCTTCTCCGTTACAGGACCTCGATGTGGCCTTCCTTGACGGTGAGCCCCACCTCGCCCGCAAGCAGGCGGAGCAGGCGCTCCCCCGCGAGCTCGTAGCGCCAGCCGGACGACAGGCGGGCGCCGCTGCGGTGGAGGGCGAGGTCATGCAGGTCGTCCCGTGAGGCGATGAGCTGCGGGGCGATGCCGCTCTTGTCCGAGATGATGCGCAGCATGGCATACATGAGGTCGAGCACGCTCTCCATCTCCGCAGACGGGCGGTCGCGATGCTGGACCTTTGGGTACCGTGCGGGCTCGCATCGCACGCCCCGCTCGACGGCAGCGACCAGGGCACGCGCATCACGCTCGGAAAGCTGCTCGGTGCCGCGCACGGTCTTGAGGCGCTCCACCGTCTTGGGCAGGCGCTTACAGGTCTCCACCAGCACCTCGTCAGAAACGACCCACCTCTTGGGAAGGTCGCGCTCCGCCGCGGTGCGCTCGCGCCAGGCGCAGACCTCGCGCGCGACGGCAAGCTGCCTTCGCGTGAGCGAGCTCGAGCGCTTGAGGTGCAGATACGCATCCTCGGGCTTGCGCGCGGTGTGGGCCGATTCGGTCAGCGCCTCCATCTCTGGCCCCAGCCATGACAGCCTGTCGAGCCTCACCAGCTCGGAGATCATGCGGTCGTAGATCTCGGGGAGGTAGATCACGTCGTCTTCGGCATAGCGAAGCTGGCCTTCGTCGAGCGGGCGGCGCGACCAGTCCGTGAGCGACTCCGACTTGGGGAGCCGCACCCCGCAGTAGGACTCGACGAGGGCCCCGTAGCCGATCTGCTGACGCAGCCCCAAGAAGGCGGCGGCAAGCTGCGTGTCAAAGACGGGCGTAGGCACGCAACCAAGGGCGTCCTGGATGACCTCGAGGTCCTGCGTGCAGGCGTGGAAAACCTTGGTGATGTCGGCGTCCGTGAACAGGCTCACCAGGGGAGAGAGGTCCTCGATGGCAATCGGGTCGATCGCCGCTGCCTCATCCGCCGTCGCCACCTGCACGAGGCAGAGCTTGGGATGATAGGTCTTCTCGCGGAGAAACTCGGTGTCAACGGCTATGACGCGTGCCTGCGCGACGCGGGAGCAGAAGGCGTCAAGATCTTCCTTGGTGGTGATGTACACGCTTCGATCTCGATTCTGGCGTGAGGGGACGCATCACGTCCTCTCCGCACGAAAGGGCTACCATAGACAAACGTGGGCGCTCATGCGCTCGCACCATCATAGCGAACGACGGAGGTGACGTGCGTGCGTACGCTTATAGTCCATAACCCGAAGTCTGGATTTGGCAGCGACTCAATCTATGAGTTTGAACGGGCGCTCCTGCGCGAGGGCGACGAGTGCGTCTTCCGCATCCTCACCGATGACCCGTCCGAAGACGCGAACAACCTGGCAGACGCCGAGTCCTTTGACCTGGTGGTCATCTCGGGGGGCGACGGGACCGTGTCCAACGCGCTCTACGCGCTTCGGGACCGCAACGTCAGGACCTGCATCTTTCCCTCGGGAACGGCAAACCTTCTGGCGGCCAACATCGGCAACGCGTCCGAGCCCGCCGCGCTGGCCAAGGCCTGCATCGACGGCCATGCCTTTAACGCGGACCTCGCCGAGCTGCACTGGACCGACACGTCGGGAGAGGAGCACCTGGAGGGCTTTGCCCTCATGGCGGGTTCCGGCTTTGACGCCCGACTCATGCACGACGCCATTCCCGCCAAGCAGGCGCTGGGTGAGGCAGCCTACTTCGCGGCCGTGCTGTCAAACCTGTGGCCAGACGTCTACCGCTTCACCATCGAGGTGGACGGCAATGTCTATGAGCACGAGGGCATCTCCTGCATCATCGCCAACACGGCCATGATTCAGGGCGACATAGAGATCGCGCCGGGATGCGTGATGGACGACGGCATGCTCGACCTGATCGTACTCGAGACGACCGACGCCGCCCAGCTGCTGCTGCCCATCGTGGCGGGCATCGTCGACCCAACCGGTCGCTCGACAAAGCGGCCCCACATCGCCACCTACCGCGGCGCGAACATCCGCGTCACCGCCGACAAGCCCATGAAGGTCGAGGTGGACGGTGACGTCGTGTCGGGCGAGACGACGAGCTGGGAGGCTCGCTCCCTGCCCGGTTGCTGCCCCATCGTCATCGACGGGATGAGCCGCTACAGCGCGAGCCTGCGAAACCTGTAGCGGAACACCCAACGGCATTGCCCGTTCCGCCGCGCGCACCACCCGAAAGGTTGCCCCATGGCCCTAGACCAACTGAAGAAGAACTTTGACGAGCTGGCCCAAGACGTCATCAACAGCCATCGGGTGCCCCTGATGCACACCTTCACCCAGCACGGCACCACGACCACCTTCGACCACGTCGTCTCCGTGTCGTTTAGGGCGCTCGCCCTCGCCAGGGGGCTGCGCATTCCCGTCGACGAACGCTCCCTCGTACGCGGCGCGCTGCTTCACGACTACTACCTCTACGACTGGCATGACCATGAGCATGCGCCCGACCGCTGGCACGGCTTCACCCACCCCGGCCACGCGCTGCGCAACGCCGAACAGGACTTTGGCGACCTCACGCGTATCGAACGTGACGTCATCTCCCGTCACATGTTTCCCTTCCACCCGCTGCCTCCCACCACGCGGGAGGGGTGGCTGGTGTGCCTCTCCGACAAGATCTGCACCGTGCAGGAGTTCTTTGCCGCCAGACGCTCGTGAGGGCCACCGCGGACGCCATGCCTCGGCGACGCATTGGGCCGTACGCGCAATTTACAGGAAGAAGAACAAGGGCCTCCTGAGCGGAGTCGGGCCCGCAACTTGAGCAATACTGGTGTGCGGACACCATCGACCGCACCATGGAGGAACCCATGTACTCCTTCTCGTCCCACGTGCGCTACAGCGAGTGCGATGAGCACGCGCGCCTCGGCATCGTGGCACTCATGAACTACCTGCAGGACACCAACACCTTCCAGACCGAGAGCCTCGGGCTTGGGCTCGACCACATGGCGAGGAACCATTTTGCGTGGCTGCTTGCCGCCTGGCAGATCGAGATCGACCGTCTCCCCCACTTCTGCGACCCCATCACGGTCAGCACGTGGTGCTACGAGATGAAGCGCACCTATTCGCTCAGGAACTACACCATGAGCGGACCCGACGGCGTGCCGTTCGTCCGTGCTGACGCCATCTGGTTCACCTTTGGGCTCGACGAGGGACGACCCATCCGGATTCCCGAGTCCGAGGCGGTCTACCTCGAGTCAGAGCCACGCCTTGACATGCCGCCCACCAAGCGCAAGCTCAAGGCGGAAGGCCCCTATCGTGAAGGCGCCCCCATTGCCGTCACCGAGCAGCACCTCGACACCAACCGTCACGTCAACAACGCGCAGTACGTGCTCATGGCCCTCAACTCGCTCGACAAGGAGTTCGTCCCCCATCGCATCTGCGTGCAGTACCGTCGACAGGCCCTTCTGGGAGACGTCCTTCTCCCCCGCATCCATACCGCAGAGGGCGGCTGGACGGTCGAGCTCGTGGACGCTGGCAAACCCGCGGACGACGTGGACGACACCTTCGCCATCATCCAGCTGGAGGCATGAGGCCATGCAGACCATTCACGTAGCGGCAGCCATCATCTACCGGGACGAGCGCATCCTTGCCGCGCGGCGCCCCGACACGCCCGAGGCAAAGGGCGGCTGGGAGCTGCCGGGCGGCAAGTTGGAGCAGGGCGAGACGAGCGAGCAGGCGCTTCGGCGCGAGATTTCCGAGGAGCTGCTCATGAGCCTGACGACCATGTGGCCCTTTGACACCGTGGAGCACGACTACGACAGCTTCCACCTCTCCATGGATTGCTTCGTCTGTCCCGTCGGTCCCCTTCAGGAGCCCACCTTGACGGAGCACGCGGAGGCCCGTTGGCTGCGGCGCGACGAGCTCCTGGACGTGGATTGGCTCGCCGCCGACAAGAAGGTCGTCACCGAGCTGGGCACGTACTGGGACCAAATCTTTGCCGCCGAGCACCTCTGACCCGCAGGGGCTGCTGCACGAAGGGGTGTATCCCCTCGGTGAGGTGACCGCGCGGAGGGGGACTCGCTAGCCCAACAGGGGTATGATGGTCTCTATCCCTGTGCGAAAGGAGCATGCCATGCAAGACACGTTTGGACAGGGCGGACCCGCGCACGTCATCGAGACCGCTTCGGCTACCACCTCGCCCGACAACACGAACTCGGGCTCGCGCGCCTACCTGATCGTGGGCATCGCCCTCCTCGTTGCGATGGCCCTCTCGACCGCGGTGGGAGGCTGCGTGGCCTCCACCTTCAAGTCGCTCTACTTCCTCGCCCAGGACGACATCGCCGCAACTGACTGGGACAGCGTCCTTGACGAAGGCTATGACCTCGACGACTACTTTGAGGAGCACTACACCTCCATGGGCAGCCAGGCGTAGGGTGCGCCGCCCAGAAAGGGGCTTGGTATGAGCAAGGCAGACGACATCTTCATCCGCATGTGCACCGACGTCATCGAGAACGGCACCACGACCGAGGGCCAGGCGGTCCGCCCGCACTGGGAGGACGGGGCGAGCGCCTACACCATAAAGCGCTTTGGCGTGTGCAACCGCTACGACCTGCGCGAGGAGTTTCCGGCGCTCACGCTGCGCCGCACGGCACTCAAGAGCTGCATGGACGAGATCTTGTGGATCTACCAGCGCAAGTCCAACAACATCGCCGACCTCAAGCCGCACATCTGGGACGAGTGGGCCGACGAGAGCGGCTCCATCGGCAAGGCCTACGGATACCAGGTGGGCAAGGTCAGCCACTACGCGGACGGCGACTACGACCAGATGGACCGCGTCCTCAAGGACCTGCGCGAGACGCCCTTCTCGCGCCGCATCATGACCAACCTCTACAACATCTCCGAGCTATCCGAGATGCACCTCTACCCCTGCGCGTTCAACGCCATCTACAACGTGACGGACGACCGCCGCGAGGACGGGCGCCTCACCCTCAACATGGTGCTCGTGCAGCGCAGCCAGGACATCCTGGCGGCCAACAACTGGAACGTCTGCCAGTACGCGCTGCTGCTCATGATGGTCGCCCAGGTGAGCGGCATGGTGGCGGGCGAGCTGGTGCACATGATCGCCGACGCCCACATCTACGACCGACACGTCGACATCGTCCGAGAGCTCATCGCGCGCCCGACGCACCCGGCACCGCGCGTGTACCTGAATCCCGACGTGACGGACTTCTACGCATTCACCACCGATGACCTCGTGGTCGAGGGGTACGAGTGCGGGCCGCAGGTCACGAACATCCCCATCGCGGTGTAGGGAAAGCGCCATGGATGCCATCGTCTCCGTCACGCAGGACTGGGGCATCGGCCTGGAGGGCCAGCTCGCCGTCGCAAACAGGGCCGACATGCGCCGCTTCGTGCAGCTGACCTGTGGCGGCCGCAAGCCGTCCGAGGCCGCCCCGGGAGAGGTGCTGGGCACCGTCATCATGGGAAGGAAGACCTTCGAGAGCTTCCCGAACGGGGCGCTCAAGGCGCGGCGCAACATCGTCATCACGCGCGACGAGGGATTTGCCGCACCGGGTGCCGAGGTGGCGCATTCTGTTGAGGAGGCCGTTGACCTCGTGGCGGGCACCGACCCCTCCGCCGTGTGGCTCATCGGGGGCGAGAGCGTCTATAGGCAGCTCCTCCCCTCTTGCCAGCGCGCGCACGTGACCATGAACGAGGTCGTCGTTCCTGCCGACGCATTCTTCCCCAACCTCGACGAGGACCCCGCCTGGGAGCTTGTCACATGCGAGGAGGGTGGTACCACGCCCGAGGGCGTGTCCTTCTCCTATCGCACCTACGAACGCATACCGTAGGCTGGCTACGGAGCGCTGCACGGGGACGCTTGGGTCACTCTTTGCCTTGGGGATGTCCAAAGAGTCCCCGCCCGGGACCGTTTGGTCACCCGTGGGCTTGTTCTTGTCC
>CADBRX010000043.1 GCA_902797175.1 uncultured Coriobacteriaceae bacterium
CCTCTCGCTCGAGCGCGAGGCCCGCATGAAGCCCAACGCCATCATCTGCCACCCCGGTCCCATGAACCGTGGCATGGAGATTGACGCCGAGGTTGCCGATTGTGCGCGCTCCAGGATCTTGAACCAGGTCAACGCGGGCGTGCTGACCCGTATGGCCGAGATGTACCTGCTGCTTGGAGGAGATGAGTAATGGCGTACTTGATCAAGGGTGCCCATGTGGTTGACCCACAGGTGGGGCTGGACGATGTCCGTGACGTGCTGGTCGAGGAAAAGCAGATCGTCGAGGTCGCCGAGAGCATCGAGGCCGCCGAGGGCGTCGAGGTCATCGACGGCGAGGGAAAGTACCTGGTTCCCGGCCTGGTCGACATGCACGTTCACTTCCGCGACCCGGGCTTCGAGTACAAGGAGACCATCGCCTCCGGCTCGCGTGCCGCGGCCCATGGTGGCTTCACCGACGTGGCAACCATGCCCAACACCGACCCGGTGACCGACGACGGCGCCGAGATCCGCTATCAGATCGACCGCGCGCGCAAGGCTGGCCTGGTGCACGTGCGCCCCATGGGGGCCCTTACGCGCGACGAGAAGGGCGAGAGCCTCGCCGAGATTGGTGACATGGTCATGGAGGGCGCAAGCGCCTTCTCCGACGACGGCCATGGCGTGCAGAGCGCCGGCATGATGAAGACCTGCATGGCCTACGTGAGCCAGTTTGACCGCGTGGTCTGCGCCCATTGCGAGGTCGAGAGCCTGACGGGCAACGGCGTCATCAACTCCGGCCGCGCGGCGACGAGGCTCGGCATGTTTGGCTGGCCCGCGTTTGGCGAGGAGCTGGAGATCTATCGTGACATCGAGCTCTCCCGCATGACGGGATGTGCGCTGCACATCTGCCACATCTCGACGGCCAAGGGCCTCGAGCTGGTCAAGGACGCCAAGGCCGAGGGCCTGCGCGTCACGTGCGAGGTCACCCCTCACCACCTCTTCTTGACGGATGAGGACATCACCGACGCCTATGACACCAACCTCAAGATGAACCCGCCGCTGCGCAAGCCCTCCGACGCAGAGGCCCTGCGCCAGGGCATCATCGACGGCTCTATCGACTGCGTCGTCACCGACCACGCGCCCCATGCCAAGCACGAGAAGGACTGCGAATGGGAGATCGCCTTCTTTGGCACGATCGGCCTGGAGACGTCCCTTCCGCTCATGCTGACCAACCTCGTGCTTCCCGGCAAGATGAGCTGGAGCCGCCTGGTCGAGGTCATGTGCATCAACCCGCGTCACCTGCTGCGCTGCAATCCCGTGAAGGTCGAGGCCGGCTCGCAGGCGGACCTCACGCTGATTGACCCCAAGCGCGAGATCGACGTCACCGAGGACTACTTCCAGAGCAAGTCAAAGAACTCCGCCTTCCTGGGGCAGCATCTTTGCGGTGTCGCCACCGACGTGCTCATGGCGGGTAAGCGCACGCTTGCCGACGGCGTCGTCGTCGCATAGGTTGTCCCTCGTGTCCCCAAAGAGCCCCCTTTGGGGACACGCATGGCTTGGGAATCACTCGAAAGGAGGGCTGATGGGCACCGATCAGGCATCTCAGCACACCTTTACGGTCGAGCTCAACGAGCCTGCTGCCGAGGGCGTCTATCGCATGAGGATTCGCTCCTCCGTGGCCCATGCGATGCGACCCGGCCAGTTCATGAACCTTGCCGTTCCCGGTGACGCCTCTCACGTGCTGCGCATACCGCTCTCGTTCTCACGCATCGACTCCAAGGGAGGGTCGGTGGAGCTGCTCTACGCACTGGTGGGGGAGGGGACGCGCCGCCTGAGCCAGATGGCCGTAGGCGACACGTCGACCGTCGTTGGCCCCTGTGGCAACGGATGGTCGCTTCCCTCGGGAGAGGGGCGTGCCCTTCTTGTCGCCGGCGGCATCGGGCTGCCTCCCATCTTGGCCTGCGCGCGCATGCTTGCGCAGGAAAGGATCGGCTTTGACGTCGTCGTGGGCGCACGCACGGGATCGATGGTGGTGCTTCCCGACTCAGACGAGGTTCTCCATTACGGCGGCGTGCAGCTCCCGGAAAACGGCTGGGAGGGCGGCTACGACCCCGACCGCATCGTGACCCTCACCACGGATGACGGCACGCTAGGGAGCGTCCCGGGCAAGAAGATGTTTGCGACCGACGGCATGGCCGACCTCCTACGCAGGCGCAGCTATGCGCAGGTCTATACCTGTGGGCCTACGCCCATGATGGCAGCCGTGGCGCGCATCGCGCTCGATCACGACATACCCTGCCAGGTGTCCATGGAGCGTCTCATGGGGTGCGGCTTTGGGGCCTGCAGCTGTTGCAACGTTGCGTTGGCAAAGGGCGGGTACGCGCTCTGCTGCCAGGACGGACCCGTCTTCGACGCAAGGGAGCTGGCATGGTGAGCACGGTGAGCATGGCCGTCGACCTTGGCGGCATCAAGATGAGAAACCCCCTCAACACCGCATCCGGCACGTTTGGCAACGGCGTTCAGTTCGAGGGATTCTATGACGTGGGCGCAACCTTGGGCGCCATCACGTGCAAGGGGGTCGCGGCGGAGCCCTGGGATGGCAATCCCGCGCCACGGCTGGCAGAGCTCCCCTCGGCCATCATGAACTCGGTGGGCCTCCAAAACCCTGGTGTGGAGGGGTTCGTTGAGCGCTACGGCACCTACCTTGCGGGCCTTCGCGAGAAGGGCTGCCAGGTCATCTGCCAGATCGCGGGGCACTCCCTTGACGAGTACCGGCGCGCGACCGAGCTCTTCGAGGAGCTGGCGCCCTTTGCCTCGGGCTTCGAGGTCAACATCTCCTGTCCCAACATCGCGGCGGGTGGCGCCGCCATGGGGGCCACGCCGAACGCGGCGGCTGAGGTCATGAGTGCGGTCCGTCCCCTCACCGACCGGCCGGTCATCGTGAAGATGGCACCCCATGACGTGGCCGAGATCGGCCGGGCCCTCGAGGCCGCCGGCGCCGACGCCCTGAGCCTCATCAACACCATTCCCGGCATGGCCATCGACGTGCATACCAGGAGGAGCCGTGTCGCCCGCCCCACGGCCGGCGTGTCGGGCCCTGCCATACACGCCATCGCCGTCAGGATGGTGTGGGAATGCGCCCAGGCAGTGCGGATTCCCCTCTGTGGCATTGGGGGCGTCGCTTCGGGCACAGATGCCGCCGAGATGATCTTGGCGGGCGCCACCGCGGTCTCCGTGGGGACGGCAAACCTCTATGACCCGACCTGTGTGCCGCGCATCCTCTCCGAGCTGGAGCAGTGGGCGGCAGAGCAGGGAGTTTCTGACATCAACGAACTGATTGGAGCCTTTGAATGCTGACGCAAGAGCAGGCGCGCGACGCCATCATTGTCGCACTCGACTGTGACCGAGAGACGGCCCTGGAGCTTGCCGACAAGCTGGCCGGGAAGGCCGTGTGGGTGAAGGTCGGCATGACCCTCTTCTATCGGTACGGGCCGGCCATCGTCGACGACATGCGCTCGCGCGGCCTTCGGGTCTTCCTCGACCTCAAACTGCACGACATTCCCTTCCAGATCCATGGTGCTGCCTTCTCGGCATCCTTGACGGGCGCCGACATCCTCTCCATCCATGGACTGGGTGGAGCGGCGATGATCGCGGAGGGAAGAAGGGGCGTGGAAGAGGCGGCCAAGGAGCGTGGGGGAGAGCGGACCAGGCTCGTGGCCATCTCGGTTCTGACGAGCATGGACGCCGAGGCCCTTGCCTCCATCGGCGTGGAGGCACCCATAGCGGAGGAGGTGGCGCGCCTCGCCAAGCTGTCGGTTGACGCGGGATCCGATGGCATCGTGTGCTCCCCGCAAGAGGCAGCCGAGATGCGTGCCCTCCTAGGCCCCGATGCCCTGATCGTCACGCCTGGCGTTCGTCCTGCTGGCGCTGATGTGGGCGACCAGAAGCGCATCGCAACGCCTGCGGCCGCCATCGCGGCGGGAGCCTCTAAGCTCGTCATCGGCCGGCCCATAACCGCCGCGGACGACCCTGCCGCCGCGTTCGAGGCGATCGTGGACGAGCTCGTCAGGGGATAGTGGGCTCCCAGGCGGTTACGTATCGTCCAAATTGCCCCAAACTTGCAGGTCACTCGCACCTTTTGAGCATTAATTGTGTGCGTAGGGTGGTCAGAATGCATCAGTTGGGGTCTTGGGGCTTGCAAAATGCCGCTTATATGGGCAAACTATTCTCTCGCATAGTTTACCTGCTTTTTTGCACGAGCTATACAGTTGTTTCATAGTGAACGATGTTTGGAGGAACAATGGCACTACCTCAGCTTACCGACGAGCAGCGCAAGGCCGCCCTCGAGAAGGCTGCTGCCGCTCGCCACGAGCGCGCCGAGCTTCGCGAGAAGATCAAGAAGGGCGAGATTTCGCTCGAGGAAGTTCTCGACTCTGAGGATCCCATCGCCTCTCGCATGAAGGTCTCCGCCCTCATCGAGTCTCTGCCGGGCTATGGCAAGGCCAAGGCTGCCAAGATTATGGACGAGCTGGGCATCTCCGCTACTCGCCGCGTCAAGGGCCTCGGTGCCCGTCAGCGCGAACAGCTCCTCGAGGCACTCTCCAAGTAGTGTCTAGGTCTCCGCGACTCTTCGTCATTTCTGGACCGTCAGGCGCAGGAAAGGGCACGTTGGTCTCGCGTGTGCGAGAGGGACGTCCCGACCTGGGCCTGACGGTTTCAGCTACTACGAGGAAGCCCCGTCCCGGCGAGATTCCGGACGTCTCCTATCACTTCCTGAGCGAGGACGAGTTCTCGCGGCTTGTGGAGGAGGACGCGTTTCTTGAGTGGGACGGCCACTTTGACAAGCGCTATGGCACGCTCTGGAGCGAGGTCACGCCCCGCCTTGACGCCGGCTGCTCCGTCATTCTCGAGATTGACGTCAACGGCGGCTTCAACGTCAAGAAGGCCATGCCCAACGCCGTGCTCATCTTCATCGCGCCTCCCTCGCTCGAGGTGCTCGAGGAGCGCCTCCGCGCACGTGGCTCCGAGTCCGACGAGCAGATTGCCAAGCGGCTTTCCCGGGTCAGCATGGAGATGGAGAGTTCCACGCGCTACGACGAGGTCATCGTCAATGACGACCTCGAGACTGCTGTCGAAGAGCTGTCGGCACTGATTACCCGCTACGAGTCGGACGAAAGGATGCATCCACATGTCCGTGACTAGGCCTGAGATTGACTCTCTGCTCGAGAGGACCGAGAACAATCCCTTCCTGCTCTGCAGCATCGCTTCCAAGCGTGCCTGCGACATCAACAACATGGTTCGTGGTCAGCACCTCCGCGTGACCGCCATCCAGGACTTTGACGACATCACCACGGTTGCCTCAGGTCAAGACCCCGTGTCCATTGCCATGGACGAGATCTATGACGGCACGCTGAGCTTCGTCCGCGAGGACTTCGACGAGGAGATCAAGGGATCCAACGCCGAGGTTCTCCAGAATCTCTAACATGTCAAACCGCGTCTGTCTCGTCCACTATCACGAGATTGGGCTCAAGGGTAAGAATCGCTCGACCTTCGAGAACCAGCTCGTGACCAACCTGCATCGCGCCCTGCGCGGCTATGACCTGCAGGACATCAAGCGCGTCTCTGGCCATATTCTCGTGACCGCGGGCTCCGGACGCGTCAGCGACGAGATGGCAGATGCCATCTCCCGTGTTCCGGGCGTCGCGCGCGTGTCCCTTGCGTATCTCTGTGGGCTTGACCAGACCGAGTACTGCGCCGCCGCCGTCCGATCCTTGGGCGAGGCTGGCGAGTTCACCTCCTTCAAGGTCCACGCCCGGCGCTCCGCGACAAACTACGAGCTCCATACCCTCGATATCAATCGCATCGTCGGGTCCGTGCTCTGCGACGCCTTCCCCGACAAGCTCGTCGAGATGCACAATCCCGACGTGATCGTCAACGTGCTTGTCGTTCAGGGAAGCGTGTACGTGTACGCCTCGTCGATGGTGGGGGTGGGCGGCCTTCCCGTCGGCACGGCAGGCAAGGTCGTGACCCTCCTGTCCAGCGGCTTTGACTCTCCTGTCGCCACATGGATGGTGGGCCGTCGCGGGGCCATCTGCGTGCCCGTCCATTTTTCGGGCAGGCCCATGACTTCCGACACGAGCGAGTGGCTCTGCCAGGACATCGTCGAGGCGCTTGCCCCCTCAGGGACCATCGGCCGGCTGTACGTCGTCCCCTTTGGCGAGCGGCAGAGAGAGATATCGCTTGCCGTCCCCCAGTCGCTTCGCATCATCATGTATCGCCGCGTCATGTTTGCCGTCTCCGAGCGCATCGCGCGCATTGAGGGGGCAAAGGCGCTCGTGACGGGCGAGTCCCTCGGACAGGTTGCCTCCCAGACGCTCGACAACATGGCCGTCGTGAACGAGATGGTCTCCATGCCCGTCCTCAGGCCGCTCTGCGGGTCGGACAAGCAGGAGATCATGCGCCGCGCCGAGCAGATCGGGACGCATGACCTGAGCAGCCAGTCCGTTGAGGATTGCTGCACGCTCTTCATGCCGCGCCGTCCCGAGACGCATGCCCGGCTCGAGGCGGTCCATGCGGCCTGGGACTCTTTCGATCATGAAGCGATGATCGAGGACCTCGTCGAGCAGGTCGAGTATCGCGACTTTGACCAATGCCCCTCGTATCGCGCCCCCAAGCGATGGAAGCGTCACCACAAGGTGTTGGGTCCCGCCCTCTAGCGACATCTCCCGCGAATCGCTTCACGCTGGTACGTTTCGCCTGCAGGTATGTGCCAGCCACGTGAGAGCCAAGTGCTTCGAATTCTCAAATCGATACCGCATCATGTTCACCCCCTCGCTCAAGATTGAGTGAGGGGGTGGTCTCATGGCACAGCATGCGCGTGGGGGTAGGCTTGCCCGGAGGTTGGGCTTGCGCGGACGTAGGGGGCCGGCGCTGGCCTGCGCGGCGCTGACCGTGGCGCTTGCGGGCGCGGGGACGCTCTGGGCCTCGTCGCAGGGCGGTGGGTTCGAGGTCGAGCGACGGGCTACCGCCGCGACGTATGAGGAGGCTGCCGGCGATGGGGAGGAGCCGCAAACGACCGGCGATGCCAGCCAGCCCCCAGAGGCGAGGGCGCCCATCGTCGTCCACGTCGATGGGGCCGTGCAAAGCCCCGGCGTGTATGAGCTTGATGGCGATGCGCCACGGGTGGGCGATGCGGTCGAGCGTGCCGGGGGCCTGCGCGACGATGCCGACACCGCAGACATCAATCTTGCCGCGCATGTGGCCGATGGGCAGAAGGTCCACATCCCGTGCATCGGAGAGGACGTTCCAGAGCCAGGCAACGCCACGTGGGCGCAAGGGTCTGGCCAGGAGGGCGTCGTCAACATCAACACGGCGACGGAGCAGGAGCTCACCGCGCTTCCTGGCGTGGGCGAGGCGACCGCCGCGGCCATCGTGGAGGAGCGCGAACGCGGGGGACCGTTTGCCTCGCCCGAAGACGTCATGCGCGTCACGGGCATAGGGCAGAAGAAATACGAGAGGATGCGTGACCTCATTGTCGTATGAGACCTCTCGCCCTCCCGTGCGACCCTCGATCTCCCCAGCCCTCTATGCGCTGGTGGTCATCATCATTGTCGAGCGCTGCGTGCTGAGAGCGGGAGGGCACTCGTCGTACATAGCGTGGGGAGACGCGCTCCTTGCCGCCTCCCTTTCCCTCTCGTGGGCGGGGTACCGCTCAAGGAGGATCCCGCGGACCGCATGCGAAGTGATCGGTTGCTGCCTGTGCGCCTCGCTGGCGGCTTCTATGGTGTCAGGGCTTCTCCTCGCACGAGGGAGAAGCTTTGCGGACGCGATGGAGTCCAGCGCGGTGTCACGCTGGGGTTTCGAGGCCGTCTCGGATGCGCTTCCCACCCAGTATGGCTTTCGATGCCGCGCCAAGGCCTTTCGTGATGGTGCGCCCACAGGATGCGTCTGGCTCTCAAGCTCGGAGCAGCTGGAGCGTGGCGACGTCGTCTGGGGTGTGGGACGCTTTGCGGCAAACGCCGATGACGAGTGGGGCGAGTCGAACAGGATGCAGGGTGTATGGGGCTCCGTGAAGCTCGTCATGGTGCGCTCCCGCTCACATGTGGCCGGTGCCGCCACGCTGCCGCTCGAGCTTCGCAAGGCCGTGCGTACGACCTTGGATCCCAGCCGAACGGAAGGTAGGGCCATTCTGGCGGGCTGCCTCATAGGAGACAGGCGCTACCTGGTCGAGCGCCATCTTGACCAGCTCTTTGCCCGGTGCGGCGTCGCCCATCTGGTCGCCGTGTCGGGAAGCCATCTCGTGGTGGTATCCTCCCTGCTCACGCAGGTGTTCAAGCGGATGAGGGCAAGACCCGCCGTCCGCGCCTTCCTCTTGCTTGCTCTCACAGGCTGCTTCGTCATTACCTGTGGAGCCCCGGCGTCGGCCGTCAGGGCATGGCTCATGTCGGCCCTCTCTGACGGCGGAAGGCTCCTGGGAAGGAGGGGAGACGCGCTGTCGTCGGTCTGCCTGGTCGCGCTTGCCATGGCCCTCGTCGACCCGTCGCTTTCGGGACAGGCGGGCTATCTCCTGTCGGTTGCCTGCGTCATTGCGCTTGCCCTCTTCTCGAGCTACTTCTCCTACCTCCTCGACGTGGCGCTCCCAGGTGTTTGGGTGCCGCGTACCGTTCCGTCCGAGGTGCGCATCCGGCTTAGATCGCTCAGGAGAGACGTCGTGAGGGGTCTGTCAGCCTCGACCGTCTGCCTTGTGGCCACCATCCCTCTCGTCACCCAGATGACGGCGCGCATATCGCTTGTCGGCCCCCTGGTTGCGCTTCCCGCAAGCGCCCTTCTGACCCTAGCGATGTCCCTTGCCCTCGTCGGTTCGTGCTGCTCCTGCATCCCGGCCTGCGGGACTGCGCTCATCGATTGGGCGGACCTGCTGCTCGGGCTGTCTTTGGGTCTCATGAGGTGCCTTTCGCGAATGCCTTTGGCGACGGTTGCCTTCAAGCCCGATCAAAAGCTCGCGACGGCCGCCCTCGTGCTCGTCGCTGCGGCCCTCGTGGTGACGTGGCCGGTTCCAAGCAAGGGTGTTGCGCGAGGGCTGCTCCTCTCACCGCCCTGCTTGGGATGCGCGCTCATCCTGGCGTGGACGGTCTGTGCGCCGACGCGGGTCTGCATCCTCGACGTCGGGCAGGGCGACGCCATCCTCGTGCAGGACGGTTGGCGCGCCATCCTTGTCGACACGGGCCCGGACGGCTCGGTGGTGAGCGCGCTGTCGCGCAAGCATGTGCTGCGCCTCGATGCCGTCGTGCTCACGCACCTCCATGACGACCACTACGGGGGAGTCGAGGCCCTTGTGGGCTCCATGCCCTGTGCGCAGGTATTTGTCGCCGATGGAGTTGCCGAGCACGTACCCCCTGAGCTTGCGGAGGACATCGTCGACCTAACGGGCAAGACATGCGCAGAGCTGTCCTATGGAGACGTCCTCAAGGTCGGGCGCTTCGCACTGGAGGTCATTTGGCCCCACGGTCCCGTTGCGGGTGACACCAACCCCGACTCGCTGATGATGGTCGCGTCCTATCAGAGCGGAGAGGAGACCCTCTCGGCCTTGCTCACAGGCGACGCCGAATGGGAGGAACTCGGGAGCGCCCTCGCTGCGGGAGACGTTCCAGACATCGATGTGCTCAAGGTGGGGCACCATGGCTCCGAGGCCTCCATCCGGCCTGAGCAGGCGGCGGCGTTGCGTGCGGAAGTTGCCGTTGCGAGCGCCGGCAAGGGAAATGACTATGGCCATCCCAAGGAGGAGTGCGTCAAGGTCCTCACCGATGCGGGTGCACTCTTCCTCTGCACCGCGGACTCGGGCGATGTCGACCTTCGCCCCTCGCGCTCGGGAATACGGTGCCTGACGACGCGCAAAGGCTATGGGCGTCCCAGCTCCACGACAAGCTCGGTGAAGGTGACGTCGGGGTCTGCCCCGCTCTTGAGGGCACGCTCGCAGCGAGCGCAGGAGACAAGGCCCCTCTCGAGGCTGCCTGGCGCAAATCTCCGTGCCCAGCCCACGTGGTTTTTGACCTGCCAAGGCTGCTTCTTGAGCTCGGAGGCCACAAGCGAGGCCTGTCCGCGCTCGTCGAGCGACTTGGCGCACGCAAGCTCACGCAGGCGTCCTGCCAGAAGCGAGCAGAGCGCGACCTGCGACGGGTTCTGCATCAGGCGATAGAGGGACAGGGCCTTGTAGGTGTCCCTGGCACACACGGCGTCCAGGAAGTCCCAGGGCTTCACCTCGGCGACTCGGGCGATCTGCTGCTCGACGTCGGATATGGTTATGACCCCCCGGTCGCGGCAATGCTCCGCGAGCACCTTGAGCTGCGTGTCGATCATCGTGGTGGACTCGCCGACCCTGCTTACGAGCTCTGTGGCCGCCGCCTGGTCCATCTGCATGCCATGGGCGTGCGCCATCTTCACGACGAGGGGCGGGAGCTCCCAGCGCTTCTTGGGGGTGCAGTCCACGACGGCCTGCTTACCGACCTTCGCGACCGCCTTGTAGAGCCTCGTGCTCTTGGCGAGGCTTTCGGCAACGAGGCACAGGACGCACGAGAGGTTGGGGTCCGCAAGGTAGGCGATGATCGCCTCCGATACGGCCTTGGGCAGCTTGTCGGCACGGTCGATCATGACCAGGCGAAAGGTGTCGCCCATGGGAAGCGTGTTGAGGGAGGAGATGATGTCTTGAGGCTCGAGGTCGGACGAGGCGACCCGCTCGTCAAGGTTGAAGGCCGAGAAGCCCTCGTTCAACCTGCGCTTGAGGCGCGCCATGGCCTGCGTGCGCTTGAGGTCGTCGGCCCCAACCACAAGATAGCAGGGGAGCAAACCGCTTGTCGTCTGTGCCATGCCTCCTCCTTCCCTTAGGTTTCACTATACGCCTACGGTGCACGATAATTCGGCTCTGGGGCCCCTTCATGACTGAGGGGCCCAGGCAGCACCCTGGACCCCTCAGAAAAGGTCAGATGTACGAAGAAGGGCTACTTGGCCATTCCGTTGACGAGCATCTGGACGCCGCTCTTGCGCTTGGCGGCCTGGTTCTTGTGGATGATGCCCTTGGAGGCTGCGATGTCGAGCTTGCGGCTGGCAGCGTTTGCGGCAGCCTGAGCTGCCTCGACGTCGCCGGCCTCGACAGCCGCGCGGACCTTCTTGACGTAGGTCTTGAGCTCGGAGCGGACTGCCTTGTTGCGCTTGCGAGCCTTCTCGGCGGTGATGATGCGCTTCTTC
>CADBRX010000044.1 GCA_902797175.1 uncultured Coriobacteriaceae bacterium
CTTGGTCTCGGGGTGGTCCTCAAAGTTGGTGAACGGGGTGCAGCCGACGCCCACGATGGACACGCTGCGTGCGTACTTGCCTACCTTCATTGCTCCACTCCTTCGGTAGTTGGACAGGAACTGCATGTACTCATGATGCTCGGTATCGTTTATGGAAACGAGGTCTGCCCACCCGACGTTTGGCGAAGCTTTGTCGTATTCTGTTGTGCGTTCACACAATCGTTCCATTTCTGATGAAAAGGAGCTGACCGTGAGGCTAGACGAACTCATCGAGCGGCTGCCGGAGGGCAGCGTCGAGCGCACGAAGCTCTCTGACCCGGGCTGCGACGTCTACAACGTCGCGTTTCTGACCAGCGAGGCCCAAGGTGAACTGCGGGGTGACGTCCTCTACTTCACCGACAGCGTGGTCCTGCCGGACAACGTGTGCGCGTGCTCCTCGTTGAGCTGCGTGGTCGTTGACGGCGCCAACGCCCCCGAGAAGCTCCTTGCTCAGGACAACGTCAATCTCGTGTGGCTCTCGCAGGGATCGAACCTCTTTGCGTGCTACAACGCCATCCAGCTCGCGTTTCTGGAGCACCATGAGCTCCAGGGAATCGTGCAGCGCCTTCTAGCTGCCCACTTCTCGAACCATGGCCTACAGTACCTCATAGAGGAGGCGGCGAGCGCCCTGGGAAACCCCATCGTGGTGGTCGACCCCACCTACCACTACATTGCGCACCACCTTGGCAACCTCCCGGAGGAGGAGACGCGCCTTGCGCAGGTGATGACCACAGAGATCGCCAACGAGACCATCCTCGAGGAGGCGGTGGCCTACATCCGTGACAGCCGGATAGACTCGCAGATCGCACGGAGCAAGGGTCCTTACGAGCAGTACAACACCATCCTCTGCTGCAACACCATGACGCTGGCCGTCATGGTGCGGGGCGTCTGCCTGGCCCACGTCATGATGATGGAGCACCAGCACCCGTTTTCCGAGCTCGACCGCGAGGCCTTCGTGCGACTCGCGCAGTTTGTGGGACAGGAGTTGCAGAAGTCGGAGGTATGGGGCCCGACGAGCGGCGAGCTGGGCTCGTACTTTCTGGAGAACCTCCTCAACGACCGCTCCCCCAGCGCCGCCGTCACGCGCCGCCGCCTCAAGGCGCTCAACTTCCACCCCAAGTCCCAGCTCTATGCCGTGTGCCTCCACGCGCCTGGCGAGGGCCTCTCGCAGTACCAGGCGGAGCGCATCGCCGGACAGCTCAGGCCCGTGCTCCACCACTCTCTCTACACGCGCCATCACCAACAGCTCGTGGCGATTCTCTCGCGTGACGCCGAGGAGGGCTTCTCCGAGCGCACCGAGCGGAAGCTCAGGGAGGTTGCCGCCCTGAACGGCCTCACCGTCGGTGTCTCAAACTGCTATCACGCCATCACCGAGACGCGTATGGCATACGAGCAGGCGCGGGCTGCCATTCACTTTGGGACGCGCATGCAGGGCGGGACGGGGCCGTCAATCCTCTTCCACTATTGCGACGTCGTCTATGTCCAGGCGCTCGAATATGCCGGGAGGCATCTGAGCCTGCTGTCGCTGTGCCACCCCGCCCTCCTCGCCCTCATGGATTACGACGAGAGCCACAGCGGCGACCTCATGGAGACGCTCTATTGCTATCTTCAGTCGGCGAGCTCGACGGCCCGCGCGGCTCAGACGCTCAGCCTCCACAAGAACACGATGCTCTACCGGTTGGGTCGCATCAAGGAGGTCCTTGGGATCAACCTCGAGGACGGCGAGGAGCTCTTCAAGCTCCAGGTGAGCTTTAGGGCCCTCATGAGCCTAGGGCTCTTCACGCCGCGCTCTCCCCTCTTGTGACGCAGCCCCCATTGAACTCAAAGAAGACGAGCGATACAAGGAAGAGCGCCCCCACGGGGGCGCTCTCTTTGTGCGAGCAGACGATGTCTTGACGCTGGTTAGCGCTCGATGGTGAAGGTCGGGAACTTGATGTCGCGGTACTTGGCCTGCAGCGGCTTGACCTCGCCCTGGCGCTGGAAGAAGTCGATGCGGGTCTGGATGATCTCGTTGAGGTGCTCGGCGCGGGACTTGTCGATGCAGCGGTCACGCACATGCCCGTTCTCGGGATCGATGATGAGCATGGGCTTGCCGGTCTCGGGGTTGGTGCCCAGGTCGCCACCGCAGCCGCACACGGCGCACTCGTAGGGGAACTCGATGCCGTCCCAGTGGGGATCGCCGGGGTACACGAGGCTGGAGTGGCAGTTGGGGCAGACGCCGTCGTTGGGGTCGCCC
>CADBRX010000045.1 GCA_902797175.1 uncultured Coriobacteriaceae bacterium
CTCCTTGGTGGAGAGGTAGCCGTTGAGGTAGGTGAGGAACTTCTTGCGGATCATCGGGAAGATCTGCTCCTGATGGGCAACGCCGCCACCGATGATGATCTTCTCGGGAGAGTAGCACGTGACGTAGATCTCGCAGGCCTGGGCGATGTAGTCGGCCTCAAGCTCCCAAACCTCGTCGCGGTCGGCAAGGGCAACGGCCTTGGCGCCCCAGCGGGCCTCGATGGACGGACCGGACGCAAGGCCCTCAAAGCAGCACGTGTGCTTGGGGCAGACGCTGTTGCCCGGATCGTAGGGGAGCTTGTTCAGCAGGATGTGGCCGGCCTCGGGGTGCAGCATGCCGTGCAGCAGCTGGCCTCCCACCATGACGCCTGCGCCGATGCCCGTGCCCACCGTGAAGTAGCACACGGAATCAAGGCCCTTTGCGCAGCCAAACGTGGCCTCGCCCAGGCATGCGACGTTGACGTCGGTGTCGTATCCCATGGGCACGTCGCAGCCAGCCTTCATGTTGCCCAGGAAGTCGTAATAGCTCCAGCCCGGCTTGGGGGTGAAGCAGATCTTGCCGTAGTCAGGGTTGTGCGGGTTGACGACCGTGGGGCCAAAGGCGCCGATGCCGATGGCGTCGACCTTCTTGTCGGCGAACCACTTCGCCATGTCGGGGACGACGTTCTCGGGCTCGACCGTCGGCATGGAGACCTGCTCTTCGATATGGCCGTCAGCGGTGCCGACCGCGAGAACCATCTTGGTGCCGCCTGCCTCAAGTGCTCCGATACGTGCTGCCATTAAGGATCATCTCCTCACGTTTGGGGACATACAGACACGTGCGAGGATACCACATTGTGCAAATGACAACTTGATATCTTACATTCCTGCGGCGAGCGCGGCATAGGCTCCGATAATCGTCTTGGCATCCATGATCACGCCGAGGCGCGAGGCCGCGATGACGTCCTCGAGGGGCACCCAGAGGACGTCGACGAACTCGTTGGGGTCTGGGTGCGCGGGGTGCGTCGAGAGGCCATGGGCGAGGAAGATGCGCGTACGCTCGTTGGTAAAGCCCGGGGCGCCAGCGGACGAGGCAACGAACTCGAGCCGCTCGGCGACGAGGCCCGTCTCCTCGGCAAGCTCGCGGGCCGCACAGACTGCAGGGTCTTCTCCCGCATCGATCTTTCCGGCTGGGATCTCGAGCGTCATGCGATCGAGGGCGACGCGCCACTGCTTGACGAGGCAGAGCTTGCCGTCATGCACGGCCGCCACGCCCGCGCCGCCGTTGTGCCACACGATGTCACGCACGCCCGGCGTGCCATCGGGCTGCTCCACGTCAAGCTGCGAAACGCGAAAGATGTTCCCCTCCCACCGGGGGTTGTCCGTAATCACGCGCTCGCGCAGGTTCTCGTCTGGCGAGGAGAGCGCCGTGACGATGCTTGTCGGGGTCCCTTCGGGAAAAGAGGGCATGGCTCGTCCTTTCTTGGGCATAATCAGAACGTGAACATCATACGTCTCGATTGAGCAACTACGTCGAGGAAGGTCGCGACCCATGAGAATGCTGCTGTATCAGCCCGGAAAAGAGCCCGTGGAGAAGGATGTGGAGCCAAACGTGGAGTCCCTCTCCCCCATCCTGGGAACCGACCAATACGAATGGATGACCGTCCGCATGCTCATGCTCTGCGTCATCCACGACCCCGCGGGAAAGCAAGCGGGCGGTCAGCTCAACCGTCTGCTCGGCACGACACCGATCTACGGGGACTTCCTCGTCTGCGGAATCGATTGGGACCAGGATGGCAACACCTTCGCGACGCCGATTGACGACAAGCGCATTGGCCTTCTGAAGAGCGTCATCTTCAACAAGATCCCCACCGAAGCCGACCTCACCGACAACGTGCCGTCATACCGTCGGAAATAGGTGATTCCCCCTGGAGGCGCACGGCAAAGATGGAGCAAGCAGACACATCCTTCACTTTTTAAAAAATCTCGCTTGCATTGGCCTCTGGTTACGCTAAGATTATCTAGCTGCGTGACGCAGTTGCCAACACGGTGGGTGTAGCTCAGTTGGCAGAGCGCCTGACTGTGGCTCAGGAGGTCCAGGGTTCGAGCCCCTGTACCCACCCCATAATTGAATATGGACCGGTAGCTCAGCTGGTAGAGCAGGGGACTCTTAATCCCAAGGTCCAGGGTTCGATCCCCTGCCGGTCCACCACGAATTCTCAGACGCTCCCACTATGGGAGCGTTTCTTGTTTGACGACCTCCCATGGGTTCGAACCCGAAAGGGCGGAATGTGCCCTCTGGCACATTCCGGGCGGAGCGCCGGGACGGCGCGGAGCCGCAGAGCGCCACCCGAAGGGCGGCGCGGCGAACCCCTGCCGGTCCACCACGAATTCTCAGACGC
>CADBRX010000046.1 GCA_902797175.1 uncultured Coriobacteriaceae bacterium
CAGCAAGGCTCCGGCCGGCGGTTACCAGGAGTTCCTCATGAACGAGGCTCGCTACAACCGTCTGACCCGCGAGTTCCCCGAGCGCGCAACCGAGCTCTTCGCTCGCAACGAGCAGGCTGCTATGGACCGTTACGAGCACCTGACCAAGCTCGTCGACCTCTACGCCGAGGTGTAAAGCTTCAGCGTAAGGTAGCTTCGTAGCTAGGAGGCGGCCCCGCACTTCGGTGCAGGGCCGCCTTTTGTGTGGCTCTACTTGCCGCCTCTGCTTGCTGCTGTTGACCGACAAACGCTACGGATAGCCTCGCGCCCGCCTAGGTCGACCGACAGACGGCATGGATAAGGGGCCGAGAGGGGCGCATATCCATGCCGCTTGTCGGTCATCATGGGCGACCCCGCCTCTAACCGTGCCGTTTGTCGGTCAATGTCAAACTCCCATCGACCTTGGGCACGCCATAGGAGTCGAGTATCTTCACGAACCGGGCGTCATCCATCATTTCCTTGTACGAGAAGCGCATGATGCGCACACCTGGCGCGCTCATGCGCGACTCCCTGAGCCTCTCGTCCGTCAGAACATCGACGACGCTTCGTCCTTTTGTCATCTTTGCGTTCGTATACTTCTCGTGTCCATCCAGCTCTCCTATGAGCAGCTCGTTAGGGGAGAGATGCCACCCAAAGTCGCCGCGGTACGAGTCTCCGTCGACGACGCTTGACAAGGGAACCTGAAGGTCAGGTGGCTCATATCCAAAGAGAAGCATTCGAGCGCGAGCAATTGACTCGCCTCCACTTTCCGCACGGGGGTCAGCAAAGGAGGCGGTATTCATCGCAGTGGCCCACCCCTTGCATCGATGGGGCATGCCTTCAACAACCTCCTTCAGGTGCTCAAGATCCCACTTCTTTTCACGTAAGGCAGAGTCAGCGATGGCGAGGCCATGTGCAAAGTCCATGCTTCGCAGACAGTCAAACACCGTGCGCTCAAAAGAGGTGACGCGAAGTCCGTCCACAACGGCGAAGGGGTCGCCTTCGATAGTGATGCGCTTTGCGAGCGAACCGGGCCTCCCGTCCTTCTGTTTGCTGACGGCGATCTGCAGAGGGAGGAGGTCACTATGCGAGACCCAAAGGCCATGCACCAAAGCAGCAGACCGACCTGCAAATATCCAGCCTGGAAAGCGATGTTGCAAGCCTTTCATCAGGTATTTCGCCTGCTCCTCCTTGCCAAGGTCGTTCCATAGCTCGGGCCTCACGTAGAGCCCCTTCAGGGGACTGATGAGCTTACCTGCCTTGACGGCTCGGTAAAGCCTTTGCCTGTCTGCGGTGGATCCGGCGACGTTGCAGCGATTTTCTCGCTCTGCCGCACCGACCATCCTTCCGAGTTCAAGCGATCTCCTTATGCGCCGCAAGCCCCCTCCTTCCCGCTAATAACAAGTTTGATGGGCCAGGAGCAGCGCCACCTCGATTATTTGAAAAAGTGCAGCACATGTATGGCAGGAGACGTGCACGTATCTGCATCAAATTCGCTTCGATGCGCATTGTCTCCTAGGTTGGCGCGCTGACGCTTCTGGGTTGACCGACAAACGCTACGGATAACCTCTCGGCCGCCTGGGTCGACCGACAGACGGCATGGATAAGGGGCCGAGAGGGGCGCGTATCCATGCCGCTTGTCGGTCATCATGGGCGACCCCGCCTCTAACCGTGCCGTTTGTCGGTCAACAGCGGACGGGGGCATGCTGCTCACAGGCCCGCTTCTGCGTTTTGGGTGGCGCACACGGCAACTGCGCACAGGTCGGGCATAATGAAGAAGCTCGCGAACACACGACAAAGGAAGCACATTGAGCAACGCAAAAAAGACTCCCCGCTTCTACATCGGCCTGGCAGCAGGCAAGCTTGCCGCGACGGCACTCACGGCACTCAGGCGCAACGGCGGACAGGTGCCCGGCTACCTTGCCGAGCACATCGACCCAGACTTCCTGGCGCACGTGGACAAGCCCGAGCACATCGTCTTCGTGACGGGAACCAACGGCAAGACGACCACTTCAAACCTCCTCGACGACCTGCTCGTCGACAATGGCTTTGACCTGCTCACCAACCGGGCGGGCGGCAACGTCGCCAACGGCATCGAGAGCAGCCTCATCAAAAACGCGCGGCTCAGCGGCGCCCAGCGCAAGTCCTACGCCTGCATGGAGCTGGACGAGCTCTCGAGCCGCCTTGTCCTGCCGCACGTGACGCCGGAGATCCTGCTCGTCTGCAACCTCTACCGCGACTCGTTCATGCGCAACGCCAACCCCGACTACATCTTTGACGTCATCTCGCGCAACGTCTCGCCCGAGACCGAGCTCATCCTGAACGCAGACGACCTCATCAGCTGCCGCCTTGCCCCGCAGGCAACCAAGCGCACGTACTTCTCGGTGGCGCAGCTGCCAGACGACACGACCGAGCCGCAGGGAATCGTGAGCGACCTCACGGCCTGCCCCCAGTGCGGTGCGGCGCTTGAGTACGACTACTGCCACCTGCGCCATCTTGGCCGTGCCCACTGCACCAAGTGCGGCTTTGCCAACCCCGAGCCAGACTTTGAGGTAACGCGCGTGGACCTCGAAGCCAAGACCTTCACGGTCCGCGAGAACCGCGAGCCTGGCGCGCCCGAGCACGACTACCACATAGAGACCTACTCCATCACCAACCTGTACAACATCCTCGCCGCCGTGGTTACTGCGCGCCGCCTGGGGGTGCCAGCCGACGACATCGCGCACTCCCTGGCCAACGGCATCAACATCACCAAGCTCCGCTACAGCGCGGAGGAGGCGGGCGGCATGCGGCTGGTGAACGTTGCCGCCAAGGGCGAGAACAGCACCGCCACGTCGACGGCCATCCAGAGCATTTGCCGCGAGCCAGGCGACAAGGCCGTGGTCTTCATCATGAGCGACTACTACCTTGCCACGAGCCCCTATTCGTCCGAATACACGGGCTGGTACTACCAGACCGACTTTGAGCTGCTGAACGATCCGCAGGTCAAGCAGGTCGTGGTGGTGGGCGCGCGCGGCGAGGACCTGATGCTGCGCCTGCGCCTGGCGGGGGTGAGCGCCGATCGCGTGAGCCTCGTGCCCGACGCGGAGGCCGCAGCGGCAACGCTCGACCTGCATGGCATCGAGGGCGTCTTTGTTGCCTATGACATCTTCAACGGCGACCAGGCCACCCGCTGCCGCGACGCCGTGCGTGCGCGCATCGAGGCAGGCGAGGACGCAGCCGAGCAGGCGCACGCCGCTCAAGAGCAGCCGCAGGCAGGCGCCGACCAGCCCGCCATCGCCACCGACGTCCCCGCCGACCAGGGCGCAGGCGCCGTGGTGGAGGTGCTCTATCCCGAGTTCGGCAACCAGGCGGGCGACAACGGCAACGCGCTCTACCTGCGTGCCTGTCTGCCGGGAGCCACGTTTGTAGAGACGCACTACGGCGACGAGCCCGCCTTTGCCACGCGCGACGTCTCTGCCGTGGTTTTGGGCGGCATGACCGAGGCGCACCAGCAGCTGGCGGCGCGTGCCCTCATGCCCTACGCGTCGCGCCTGGCCGAGCTTGCCGACGCGGGCGTCCCCATGCTCTTCACCCACAGCGCCGCCGAGATCCTGGGAACCTCCTTTGGCACGCCGGGTGGTGGGCGCCAAGATGGCCTGGGCATCCTTGAGCTTTCCACGCGCCTGGACATGCCCAAGCGCTATCTCTGCTCGTTTGTGGGCACCTTTGACCCCGCCGACGGTACGGACCCGATGACCATCCTGGGCTTCAAGATCCAGTTCACGCAGATGCGCGGCAACAGCGCGACAAGCCCGTTTGCCAAGGTCGAGCGCGGATGGGGCCTGGCCGAGGGAAGCAGCTTTGAAGGCCTGCGCCGAGGAGCGCTCATCGCGACCTGGGTGATCGGCCCGCTCCTTGCTACCAACCCCGACTTTGCCGCGTGGTTCTGCAGGCAGGTCACGGGCACGGAGGTCCGCGTCGCTTTTGAGAAGGAGGCGCGTGCTGCCTACGACGTGCGTCATGCGGAGCTCACCAAGCCGCTCCCCAAGGGCAAGACCATCAACCCGTAACTTCCGCTGGTTCCGCAACGGCACGGTGATACGTAAGGGTGGGACCCTTTCGTATCGCGATACGTAGGGGTCCCACCCTTACGTATCAATTGGCCACAACTTTGCGTGCGGCGAGCGCTACATCGGGCTAGAATGTCTTGTGTCCCTCATCAATCAATCTTGGAGCGCTCAGGGCATTGAACCCAGTCATTGTCATACCGTCGTATTGGGCGATGGACGACCATCCCACCGAAATCGGTGAGCTCGGCGTCTACGACCACGTGACACCTGTCGACAAGCCGCTCCCCGAGCTCGAGACCTGCCTCTCCTCGCTCGACAAGGTGCGTGGCGTCCTGCGCGTCATCATCCTGCTCGTGTCGCAGCCTTCGTGCGAGGCGTCGGCCCGTGCGCGCGTAGAGGGCATCTGCCGCATGCACCCGGGGCTCAACCCCATGGTCATCGGCGAGGCGGAAGGCCGCCTCATGATGCGCGTCGTCAACGACCTCGCGCCGTCCCTTCCCGGAGAGCTCGTGTCGCTTCGCGGTTATGGCGCCATCCGCAACATGGGGCTGGCCGTCGCCGCGACGCTCGGTCACGACGTCGTGGTCTTCATGGACGACGACGAGATCGCCCTCGACGAGGACTACCTCATCAATGCGGTGTACGGCCTCGGGCAGAAGAACCGCCAGGGCCTGCCCATCCGCGCCAAGACCGGGTACTTCCTCAACCGCAACGACTCCCCGTACGCAGAGATCGGCGAGCCCGCCTGGTCCGAGCGCTACTGGTCAAAGCGCGCCGAGTTCAACGAGCTCATGCATCGCATGCTGACCGGCACGCGCATCGCGCGGGCTAACCACATCTGCGGCGGCTGCTTTGCCGTGAGCGCCCAGGCGTTCACGCGCGTGGCCTTCGACTCCGTCATCACGCGCGGAGAAGACCTTGACTACCTGCTTAACCTGCGCATGTATGGCATAGACGTCTGGTCAGACAACAAGTGGTGCGTCAAGCACCTGCCGCCCGAGATCCCGTCCACCTCGGCGCGGTTCCTCCAGGACATCTACCGCTGGGCGTACGAGAGAAAGAAGCTCGAGGTGTGCAACGCCACCATCGGGCTGAGGCGCGTGACCGCAGATTCGCTCATGCCCTATCCCGCGCCATGGCTCGACCGCTCCGTCGAGCGCCGCGTGTTCATGACGTCGCTGCGTCGCGTGATCGTGGGGCCCGAGCGGCTTGAGTACCTCAAGATCTTCCTGTTTGGGCGCTCGCGCGTGCTCGCGTGGGCCGACAGCGTTTCGAGCCGCTACCTGTCGCTGCAGACCTACTGGCCGCAGATTATGAATTCGCTCTGGGATAATCGCCTCCTGGCACGACGCCTCATCAAGATGGGAACCGCCCGACTCGCCTGGCGCATGGTGCGCGTAGACGAATGGGAAGGAGATGAGGCATGAGGCGCTGGTTCGAGGAACGACTTGGGCCAGTGGCGTACGTGCTCCTCGGCGTGTTGACCATCGTGCTTCTGGCGCTGCTGACGTGGGGGATAGGTGCGCGCAACCTCATGGCCGCCATGGTGGCGGGCGGAGGCCTCGCCGTGGTTATCGTCATGGGCGGCAGCTTCCTGCTCGTCCCCGACAGCATGCGCTCGCAGGAGACGGAGCGCATGCTGCGCCTTGCCTCCGTCACGCTGGTCCACTTGCGTGCCGGCCTCGATCCGGTCAGCTGCCGGGCCGTCTGCCAGCTGCTCCTTCCCGAAACCCAGGCGGCCGCCATCGCCATGACCGACACCGAGCGCACGCTCGCCTACGTGGGAAAGCGCGTGTCGCTCTTTGGGACGGGCACGCCCAACAGCGAACCGACCCTCGAGGTGCTCGAAAGCAAGCGCATCCAGACCTTCGTGGGCCTCGACCGGCTCGAGTGGATGGACGTCACCGGCATCGACGAGGACATCGAGAAGAGCCGCCGCGTCCACGCCTATCCCGCTGCCATCTTCGTTCCGCTCGTGGTGCTGGACGAGGTCGTGGGCGTGCTCAAGCTCTACTACCAGCAGGCCAGCGAGGTCGACCGCACGCAGATGGCCATCGCTCGTGGCCTTGCCGACCTGCTTTCGACGCAGCTGACGGTGTCCGAGCTCGACCGCCAGGCCGAGCTGACCGCCCGCGCCGAGGTCAAGGCGCTGCAGGCGCAGATCAACCCGCACTTCCTCTTCAACACGCTCAACACCATCGCGGCGCTCACGCGGACCGACCCCGTCCAGGCGCGCAATCTCCTGCGCGAGTTCTCAGCCTTCTACCGGAGGACGCTCGAGAACTCGCAGTCGCTCGTGCCGTTATCCGTCGAGCTCGAGCAGACGCAGCGCTACCTGCACATCGAGAAGGCCCGCTTTGGCGAGGACCGCATCGTCGAGAGCCTGAACATCGAGGACGGCTGCGGCGAGGTGCTCGTTCCGGGGTTCATCGTCCAGCCCATCGTGGAAAACGCCGTGCGCCACGCCATGACCGAGGATGGCCCGCTCCACATTGACATCCAGGTCGCGACGGATGGAAGCGACGTTCTGGTCGCCGTTGCCGACGACGGGCTTGGCATGGACGAAGAGGTCGCGAAGCGCCTTCTCGAGGGCTCTTCCCAAGAGGCAAAGGGCGGCCCCAAGGGCACGGGTATCGCGCTGCGCAACGTGGCCGAACGCCTTGAGCTTTACTACGGCGTGGGCTCTGGCGTCGAGGTCATCTCCCGCCCGGGAGAGGGGACCTGCGTGACGCTGCGCCTGGTGAACGTCGCTCCGGGCACCACCTCTGACCAGTAGTTCATTTGACCTCAAAGAGGAAAGGCCCCTTTTTTGACAGTCAGGAAAGGATGAGCGCCGCCCTAAAAAGCGCGGTGTTTACCTGCGGATTATTGGTGTTTCAAAACCAATGGTGCACAAGTCGGCGAACAGCGCTATCATAGCAACGCTGTTAGAATGGCCGGCGAGGTATGCCGACACGAAAGGAACGGGACACTCACATGCTGCACGCCCTGATTGTCGACGACGAGGCTCCTGCCCGCTCCGAGCTGCGTTTCCTTCTTGAGGAGACCGGCCGCGTTGAGTCCATCGAGGAGGTCTCGAGTGCGCGCGACGCCGTCCAGCACCTGGTGCACATCAAGGAGCATGAGGACGAGCGTTGTGACGTGCTGTTTTTGGACATCTCCATGCCCAAGACGTCTGGCATGCAGCTGGCGGAGGCGCTTTCCAAGCTGAAGAACCCGCCCGCCGTCGTCTTCGTGACCGCTTACAGCGAGTATGCGCTTGAGGCCTTTGAGGTCGACGCGGTCGACTACCTCATGAAGCCGGTCGAGACGGACCGCCTTGCGCGCGCCCTCGACAAGGTGGAGGCACGCGTCAAGCCCTCGTCCGTCAGCCACACCTCCGTGGAGCGCATCCCCGTGGAGAAGGGCGGCCGCAAGGTGCTCGTGCCGGTCGACCAGATTCGCTACATCGAGGCAAAGGACGACTACTCCTGCATCTACACGGACGTCGACCGCTACCTCTCCACCATCTCGCTCGCAAAGCTTGAGCAGAAGCTCTCCCAGCACGGCTTCTTCCGTGTGCACCGCGGCTACATCGTCAACCTCGAGCACGTCGAGGACGTCGAGGTCATTTCCAGCGGCATCCTGCAGCTCGGCCTCAAGGGCATCTCCGACAAGAAGATTCCCGTGTCGCGCCGTCGCGTGGTGTCGCTCAAGCGTGCGCTCGGCCTCTAGGAGCATTATTTCCGATGCGGTTTGACATCGTTTCCGATACTCACGGATACCTGTCCGATGAGTTGCTCAAGGCTCTTGAAGGTGCTGACTACATCGTTCATGCGGGCGACATGTGCTCTGACGGTGACCTGCGCCGCCTCGAGCGGATCGCGCCCGTGCAGATGTGCCTGGGCAACAACGACTGGGACTACGAGTACTGCGGCAGGATAAAGCGCGTCACCAAGTTCTATGCCGACAAGTTCCGCTGGCAGATTTGCCACTATCGCGAGCGACTTGACCTTCTGACCTGCGACATAGCGATCTGTGGGCATACGCACCGCCCCTATGTCGAGCGAGACAAGAAGACGGGCACCCTCATCATGAACCCGGGCAGCCCCACGTTCCCCCGTGGCGGAAAGGGTCCCACCATAGGGCGCATCGTCACGCACAGGGGAGACCTGCTCCAGGCCGAGATCATCTCCCTGCCCCGCACCCCGCGCTGGTAACAGCACAAAAGGGTGGGACCCCTTTGTGCGGTTGGCGCTAGTAAGGTTCGCCCAGGGGCGGCAGCTGCTTGAGGCGCGCCCACATGACCTGCTTCTCGTGCGCGTCTTCCAGCGCGGCAGCAAACCCTCCCAGCGCCATGACGCGCATGCCCAGCACGCGCACCACCTTTCCTGGCGCAAGCATGGCCGCCTCAAAGTCATCAAGAGAAACGAGCTCGTCGGCGTAGGCGTCGCGCAAGGCCTGGGCAGCCGCGTCGTCGCAGGCAACGAGCGTCGCGGGGTCAAGCGCGCAGACGGCCTCGCGTACGAGCGTGGCGTCTAGGGCCACGCCGTCGCCAGACACGGTGAGCATCGCGCACCAGTCCTCGGGCGCGTATCCCAGTGCTCCCAGCGCGGCGCGCAGGGCGACTCCGTCGGGGCCACTGAGCACGGGCTTGTCGCCCAGCTCTTCCTTTGAGGGCTCACCCTTGAGGAACAGGATGGACGAGAAGGCGTTTCCCCCCATGCAAACGCCGCGCTGCTCAAGCGAGGCAAGGTCGGCCTTGGCCTTCTCGACATAGAGCGTCTGGCGATCGGCCCTGCTTCCCATGCGCTCCTCCGTTCCGTGCGGCGCGGGCGCGACCCGCGACCGTCCGTCTTCCAACCCAAGAGATATCCCACAATGTCATATGCCCAACGATTGTACCGCGCAAATCGGGGTATAAGCCAAGCAATGGCAATTCAGAGAGAGCGTCCCGCAACGGGAAGGGAGAGCCCCATGGCACAAGAGATCACCACCGCAACGTTCGATTCCATCATCGCCAACGCCGACAAGGCGGTCCTCGTGGACTTCTGGGCAACGTGGTGTGGCCCCTGCCGTGCGCTTGGTCCCATCGTCGAGCAGGTGGGCGACGAGATGGCTGACCGCCTTGACGTCTACAAGTGCAACGTCGACGACGAGTCCGACCTCGCGCAGCGCTTCCGCATCATGTCTATCCCCACCCTCATCCTGTTCAAGGGCGGCGAGCCGGTGCACACCATGGTGGGCAGCATGCCCAAGGCTGACCTCGTCGCCGAGATCGAGGCTCACCTGTAAGAGGTCCGTTCCGATACGTAGGGGTCCCACCCTTTCGTATCGGCACTGATACGAAAGGGTGGGACCCCTACGTATCGGAAGAGCGAAACCGCTTCGGGATTGTCTCATCCGTCGCACGCAGAGCAAGGGACGTAGGCTATCCTTAAGGTAATCGTTGCGAAGGCCGGTGCTTTCGGGCGCCGGCCTTCCTGTATACAAGGGCAGGGGAGTACGTGCTAGGGTCTGCGCTCGCATCGCTCATGGACCTCATGAGTCACAACAAGCGCCTGGTCGTGATAGGTGTTGCGCTTGTGGCGCTGCTTGGCGTGGTCATGGACGTCAAGGGCGACGACCTCGCACGCATCGATTCGGCTGCCTACGTGTTCTTTGTCCTGCACCTGCGCCGCGCGTGGCTGACGCCCATCATGGAGACCATCTCGAGCCTGGCGTCGCCGGTCATCCTCGCGGTGATGCTGCTTGTCGTGCAGGCCTTCGCGCCAGGTCGCCGCCCCGGCATGTGCGCCGCCATCAACTTGGTGCTCGCGGTCCTCATCGACCTCGTGCTCAAAGAGATAGTCCAACGTCCGCGGCCGGACGAAAGCCTGCGCCTCGTCTCCGAGACGGGCTACAGCTTCCCCTCCGGCCACTCGATGGTGTCGATGGCGTTCTACGGGCTGCTGCTCTGGATGGTGTGGCGCTACGAGAAGGACCGCATCGTCAAGTGGACCTGCATGGCCGGCTTCGCGGCGGTCATCCTGCTCGTGGGCATCAGCCGCATCTACCTGGGTGTCCATTACGCGTCCGACGTGCTGGCGGGCTTCTGCGTGTCGGCGGTGTGGCTCTCGTTCTACACCAAGCTCTTCGTGCCGCTGCTTCTGGGCGATGAGGACGACGGTTCCGAGCTGGAGCTCTGAGGCGCCGCACGCCCACATTTCCACCCTGATAAACGTGCCTGTGCAGCAAGAAGTCACCCCGCGCCCTCTGATAGGATAAAAAGTGAACCAACCAAGGGACTTGGCCCACAGCTGGCCTCTTGGACATGCCGGAAGGAACAACATGAGAAGGACCCCAAAGCCGCTCTCCGTGCGAATGTGCAGCTAACCGCCAGCTGTCCACCACGTATTTGTCCTCGCACCGAAACGGAGCCTTCCCATGCCCATCAACATCCCTGACGGCCTTCCCGCAAAGCAGATCCTGCACGAGGAGCGCATCTTCGCGCTTGAGGAAGAGGTCGCGACGCACCAGCACATCCGCCCGCTGCGCATCGCCATCCTGAACCTCATGCCCACCAAGATTGAGACCGAGACCCAGATCCTGCGCCTCATCTCCAAGTCTCCGCTGCAGGTGAGCTGCGACTTCATGCGCGTGTCGTCGCACGAGTCCAAAAACGTCTCGGTCGACCACCTGGTCAAGTTCTACGAGACCTTCGACGCGTACCGCGACAAGAACTACGATGGCCTCATCGTGACCGGAGCGCCGGTGGAGCACATGCCCTTTGGAGAGGTCGACTACTGGGATGAGCTCTGCGAGATCATGGACTGGGCGCGCGAGCACGTCTTTAGCAGCATGTTCTTGTGCTGGGGCGCGATGGCCGGCCTCTACCACTACTACGGCATCCCCAAGAAGCAGCTGGGATCAAAGCTCTTTGGCGTCTTTCCGCAGCGGCTCTGCGACGAGTACAGCTTCCTCACCAACGGCTTTGACGAGGTGCACAACATGCCTCACAGCCGCCATGCCGCCATCGACACCAACGCGCTTGCCGACCACCCCGAGCTGCAGACCCTTTCCGAAGGCTTCCAGACTGGTCCCGCGCTCATCGCCACGCGCGACTTTCACGAGATCTATGTCACGGGGCACTTCGAGTACGGCCGCGACACGTTGGCGGGGGAGTACTGGCGCGACTTCCACAAGGGCCTTCCCATCAAGGTGCCGGTCAACTACTTCCCCGAGGACAACCCAGAAAACCAGCCCATCTTTACGTGGCGCAGCCACGCAAACCTGCTGTACCGTAACTGGCTGAACTGGGTCTACCAGATGACGCCGTACGAGCTCGAGCGCATTCCCGAGGTCGTGGCTGAGATGCACGAGCGGGTCGTGGAGAAGTTCTAGGCCTGCCGCGCGGCTATGTGCCGGGCAAGATTCAGCTTTTAGCTAATGAAACGAACGACGTGCTGCACGAACATCATCCTATTAACGTTTTGGGATGGTGCGTGTGGACTGGCGGTTTCTACAAGAGGTGGGCACAGCCGACGAGGCGCTGGCGCGGGTCGAGGTTGACGAGCGCCCCTTGAAGGCGTGGCTGGGCGACATGCTCTCGTCTTATGGCCTCGACCGCAGCACCGTAATCAGGAAGTCGCGCCTCAACCAGACCTTCGCATACCAAATCTTTGCGGGCTCACGGAGGCCCTCGCGCGACAAGCTCATCCAGCTGGCGTTTGGCATGGGACTCGGCGTCGACGAGGCCTGCGAGCTGCTTGAGCGCGGCGGAGCCAACGCGCTGCGCGGCACCTGTGCGCGTGACGTGGTGATTGCGTTCTGCCTGAGCCGGGGATTCGACATCAGCGCATGCGACGATTTGCTCTGGAGCCTTGGCCAACAGACGCTGATGCAGCCGGACGCGTAAAGTATTCGGCTCAGCGACTCTTGCCTATAGAATCCCCTCCGACGACCTCCCTTGGCCAGCTCTAACTCTTCCTTAGTCCCGCTGTATGAACAAATGGGCGCAGTTTGCGCCACCGCGTGCGCAAACGGCCATAATAGCGAGTGCACCGTTAGCCCTCAACGAAGGGACGCACCGTGATCGTTCCCGATATGCTTCGCCTCAACGCGGCAAAGTACCCCAACGAGATTGCCCTTGTCGAGATAAACCCCGCCATGCCGGAGGATCGCCACATCACGTGGCGCGAATACGACCTGGTCGAGAACACCGACGATGGCCCCTACCGTCGCGAGATCACCTGGTCCGTCTTTGACGAGAAGGCCAACCGCTTTGCCAACCTGCTCCTCAGCCGCGGCGTGGGCAAGGGCGACAAGGTCGCGATCCTGCTCTACAACTGCATCGAGTGGCTGCCCATCTACTTTGGCATCCTCAAGACCGGCGCCACGGCGGTGCCGCTCAACTTCCGCTACGCAGCGGACGAGATTCTGTACTGCGTTGAGAAGTCCGATTCCGACGTGGTCCTGTTTGGGCCCGAGTTCATTGGCCGCATGGAGCAGATCGTAAGCAAGCTGCAGCCCGGGCGCCTGCTCTTCTACGTGGGCGATGACTGCCCCACCTGGGCCGAAAGCTTCCGCGAGCTCGAGGCGCTCAGCTCCAGCCGCGACCCGCAGATCCCCCTGTACGAGATTGACGACGCTGCTATCTACTTCAGCAGCGGCACGACGGGCTTCCCCAAGGCCATCCTGCACAACCACGAGAGCCTGACCCAGGCCGCCGAGATGGAGGCCGTGCACCACTCCATCACGCATGACGACTGCTTCCTGTGCATCCCGCCGCTCTACCACACGGGCGCCAAGTTCCACTGGATGGGCTGCCTCACCTGCGGCGCACGTGCGGTGCTTTTGCGCGGCGTGAGCCCGCAGTACATCTTTGAGTCGGTGAGCAACGAGCATTGCACGGTCGTGTGGCTGCTCGTGCCGTGGGTGCAGGACATCCTGACGGCCATCGAGCAGGGCACGCTCAAGCTGGAGGATTACGAGCTCGACCAGTGGCGCCTCATGCACGTGGGTGCGCAGCCGGTTCCCAAGAGCCTCATCAAGCGCTGGAAGCAGGTCTTCCCGCACCACGACTACGACACCAACTACGGCCTGTCCGAGAG
>CADBRX010000047.1 GCA_902797175.1 uncultured Coriobacteriaceae bacterium
CGCTCGAGGTACGTCGCGCGCTGCTCGTCGGTGACCTCCTCGAGCTCGAGTCCGTCGTCGAGCATGAGGTCGGTCGCGAGCACGTCGGGGTTGCCGCCGAGGAGGATGTCCGTACCACGGCCGGCCATGTTGGTCGCGATCGTGACGGCGCCCTCGCGGCCCGCCTGCGCGACGATCTGCGCCTCGCGCTCGTGGAACTTTGCGTTCAGGACCTCGTGCTTGACGCCGCGCTTGTCGAGGATGCGGCTCAGCTTGTCGGAGCTCTCGATCGAGACGGTGCCCACCAGGACCGGCTGCCCC
The DNA here is from genome assembly GCA_902797175.1 of uncultured Coriobacteriaceae bacterium. Lineage (GTDB taxonomy): Bacteria > Actinomycetota > Coriobacteriia > Coriobacteriales > Atopobiaceae > UBA1367. The sequence goes on from CADBRX010000047.1 coordinate 301, forward strand.
TTCTCGTGGCGCGAGGCGACGTCGTCGGCGACGGCGTTGAACTTCGCCTCGATCGACTGGTACACGAGGTCGTCGTGGTCGACGCGGATGACCGGCTTGTTGGGCGGGATCGCCTGCACGGGCAGGTTGTAGATCTCGCGGAACTCGGCGTCCTCGGTCATGGCCGTACCGGTCATGCCGCTGAGCTTGTCGTAGAGGCGGAAGTAGTTCTGCAGCGTGATCGTCGCGAGCGTCTGGTTCTCCTCGCGGACGTACACGCCTTCCTTGGCCTCGATCGCCTGGTGCAGGCCCTCGGAGTAGCGCCTGCCCTCCATGATGCGGCCCGTGAACTCGTCGACGATCTTGACCTCGCCGTCCACCACTACGTACTGCTGGTCGCGATGGAACATGTACTCCGCCTTGAGCGCCTGCTGAAGGTGGTTTACCAGCTGGCCAGAGGGGTCGGCGTAGATGTCGTCGATGCCGAGCGACCGCTCGATCTTGGCAAGGCCCACCTCGGTCGCCGCGATGGTGTGCTTTGCCTCGTCCATCTCGAAGTCGACGTCGGGCGTGAGGCCCCTCACGGCGCGGGCGAAGTCCTTGTAGGTGGTTGCGGACTTGTCGCCCATGCCAGAGATGATGAGGGGCGTACGCGCCTCGTCGATGAGGATGGAGTCGACCTCGTCGACGATGGCGTAGTGATGCCCGCGCTGCACGCGCATGCTGCTGCGCGTAACCATGTTGTCGCGCAGGTAGTCAAAGCCAAACTCGGAGTTGGTGCCATACGTGAGATCGGCCTCGTAGGCAGGCTTCTTCATGGCGGGACGCATGCCGTTTTGCAGGAGGCCCACGCTCAGCCCCATGCGACGATAGATCTGGCCCATCCACTCGCTGTCTCGGCGGGCAAGGTAGTCGTTGACGGTCACGACGTGGACGCCCTCGCCGGCGATGGCGTTGAGGTAGCCTGCCAGCGTGGAGACGAGCGTCTTGCCTTCGCCCGTCTTCATCTCGGCGATCATTCCCCTGTGAAGGGCGATGCCGCCTATGAGCTGCACGTCAAAGTGACGCTGATGAATCGTGCGGTCGGACATCTCCCGAATGGCAGCGAACGCCTCGGGAAGCAGGGAGTCGAGACTCTCGCCGTTTGCGTAGCGCTCACGAAACGCGATCGTCTGACGAGCAAGCTCGACATCGTCCATCTTCGAGGGGGCGTAGTTGTCGCCAATCTCGTTGATGTGCGCAGCGATCTTCTCGAACTCCTTGAGCTGCTTGTCCGCTCCTCGAGAGAGCAGCTTAGAAAAGAAACCAGCCATGTAATACCTCTCGGTTGTGAGATAAGACGGCGGTCGTCGTCTAGTTTTAGCCTCGTATACTCTATCAAGAGAGCTGCACGGCGGCATTGTGACCTCGGACATACCACCAAAAGCGCACCGCGCGCAGCCCCCACCAAAGCGCCTTCTTTGCAACGATCAGCAGGTCATCGTTACGTCCTCACGCTGCTTGCCGACGCGTCCCGAAAGGCCATCGCGCAGGGTGGGAAAGAGCCCACTCGCAATGCCACGCATAGACGTCGACGGCGGCATCCCCGTTGCCTCAAGAAGGTTTCGCGCGTATTCGCGATACACATCACGCGCCTCCGTCACCCTTCCCGTCGCCTTCAGCGCCTCTATGAGTGCAATCGCGGCATCCTCGCGCAGGCCTCCCGCGTCGTATCCACAACGCGCGAATCGCACGGACAGCTGCAGCATGTTCTCACGCGTGGCGGCAGCGGAACCGACGACCGCCACGTCCACAAGGAGCGACAGGAGCTCCTGCCTTCTCGCCTCGACGTTTCCCAGCGTGTCATACGGCGTCTCCACGAGGTCGCCCGTGTAGAGCCGTATGGCCTCGTTTGCATACTCGATGACCTTCTCGTCATCTTCCGTCGCGAGCACGGCGTATGCCGCGCGCTCAAACCTGTCGACGTCTATCGAAACGAGTCCCGTGTCAAACGCTATGGACCCACCGTTTCTTGACACGACGAACGGGTCCGTGACCTCCTCCTCGTCCTTCAGCAGGGTCCTCACCACGCTGGTCGCCTCATAGATCTTCTGTCGGCCCGAGTCGTAGTCCGACTCCGGCCAGATCGACTCCAACAGCTCATGGCGCGTGACGCTATGCTTTTTGCAGGCCGCCAGCAGCGTGACGAAGGCTCGGGCGCGCCGTTTGCCAAACTTCTTTGCACCTATCAGCTTTCCTTTGACCCTCACCTCAAACCCACCAAGCAGCCGAATCGAGATGGGCTTTCCGTCATCTTCCGTTCTCGTCATGACCTCCACGCGTGCCATGCCCTGCTGTGACGGACTGGGGAGGAGCCTCGGCGTCGCCAAAGAGCCCGAACGTTCCGTGTCCCTCGACATTGCCTGGGCCTTGCGTATCGCCTTGCGAGAAAGCGATGACCATGCAAGGGGGATCGATTGCCTGAAGGCGCGCGACCGGCTCTCGAAGTCGTTCCCCAAGACGTTGAGCTGCCAAAGCACATCATGGTCGCAGGAGCTTCGCGAAAGCTTCGTGAGCTCGACCTCTTCACCTGGCCCCGAACAGACGTAGAGCGCAGCCAGGTCTTTGAAGACGGACGGGGCCGAGGAGCCTCCGATTGCGGCCATGGGCCTCTCATCCCCCAGCCCATATGCAGAGAGGGCGTCAATGAAGCGTGCGGCGTTCACAAGGTAGCTTCCCCGCACGTTCCCCAAAAGCTCTTTTGCCTGCACCGCCCTCACATGCGAGCGGGCAAACGCGCGGGCACGGTTGTCGACCACTGCCGAAACGAGCAGGAGCACGGCACCGATGGCCGTATCCCCCATCCTCGTCGCACGGGAAATGACCGCCTCGACGCCCTCAAGACGATCCGCACGCCCACAGAGCACCAGGGCAAGCGGTTCCAACAGCCCTCGGTAGCTTGCGAGGCGCTTTACGCCCGAACGCTCAATCACCTGCCTTGAGCGCAGACATGCCAGCTGTTCCTCTTGGTTAGGAATCTCGCCCGTCAACAGCTGCGCCAGGGCAAAGTCATCGCAGAGCAATGCCGAGACAAGGGAGTCCACCGCTATCCTTGAGGGATTGTTCACGAGCAACGCATACGCCTCGCCAAACCTGCCCGAAAGCAGGAGCATACGTGACCGAATGTGAGTGACCAGCAGCTGTGCCGTCACGTCCTTCTCGGTCTCTTCGCGAAACCTTCTTTTGGTGAGAACGCCCCTATCAAGATCGCGACTCATCCTCAACAGCTCCACGAGCCTGCGGCGCCGAGAGGAGCTCACGACATCCGCGCCGCTCACATCGGGTATCGGTCGCTCGTCGAACGTCGAGAAGGGATCACAGACATACGCAAGGGCCAACGCGCTGTATTCCTCAAACTGGTCGGGGTCACCGTACCCAAGATCGCGCAGCTCAAAGGCACGCTGAACCGTCGCGACGTGACCGGCGCACACGAACTCGACTCCCCACATGGTTCCAATCGTCGCGTAGTCGTCGGGGTCGCAGAGCGAGCACACCAGCGCAGCCCGTCCGTAGTTTCCGCTCGCTGCCAAGGCGCGCGCAGAAAGGGCCGTCGTATCGGGAAACTTTCGACAGAGGGGCTCGAGGTCCGCCATGCACGACTCAAACACGCCGTCCGAGCACAAGCCGACGCAGCAGAACGTGCCCTGAATCCTATCCAGCCCAAAGAGCGGCGCGTCCCTTCTTGTCCACTCGATCGAATCCGAGTCAAGACGAGGAACGATTGACGACAGGACTTCCGTCAACCCGGTGCCCAAAAGAACCATGGCCAAACGGAGACGCTGCTCTTCGATGGGCAGTGTCGGACGCACGTGGGAAACGGTTAGGTGCGAAAGGGCATTTACATATGTATCCCACCGAACGCCCACGCCGCTTGATGCAGAGGAGACTGCTTCATGGAATAGCAGGGCTGCGATGCCCGCTGAGGGAACCTCAGATCCAGAGGTGATGCCAAAGGCGTCGGGCTGGTAGAGTGCAATGAGGTCCTGGGAATTCAGCTTCTTTGCCGAAGGCATCTCTTCGGCGAGCATTTCCGCCTCAGGCAGCATGCAAACGATCACGAGCGTGTTGTAGGAAAGCATGCGACCGATCGCACGCACGATCTTCCCCAGGTCACACTCGTCAACTGACGGCATGTCATCAAAGACGACCGCCTTTCGTTCTTGGGGTTGAACTGTCGCGTTACGGGTCTCTCGCGCGACGCGCACGACGGTACGCGCCGCCCTATCGGTCCAACAACCCTTCAAGCTCTCATAACGTGTATAGATGCCATCGTCTGCAAGATCCTCAAGGAGGTCCTTGACGAGATGCGTCTTTCCCAGCCCCGTCTCGGCGCAGAGAAACACGACCTTGGCAAAGATGCCGTCGCCAAGAATCCGATACCTGAAGCTCTTGCGGATGATGGTCGAGTCAACCAGAGGCCGCTCTGCCATCGAAAGGCCATAGGCCACGATGCCATCGTCTGTGCGTCGAAGATCTTGAAAGTCGTTCATACCGATTCCTTTCTCCCATTCAAGTTACGACATCAAGCGCTCAATCAATGTCACGAAGAACAGAGTAAGGAGTCTGGCACAGACATACAGGACTATTCGCTGAACAGGGAGGAATTGGCGTGCAGAAACGTGATAGCTACCTGCAAGCTATAATTTTAAGCAAATGAATGATATTGCATACGAATAGTAATTTATGCGTGCAGATAGCTCTGAAGCATAAGAGATGAAAAAAGATCGACAGTTACGCCCAAAGTGACGCAACAGACGTCCTCTAGAAAGCAAAAAAAAGCGGGCACGCTTGAAGCATGCCCGCCATCTCTCGAAACCAAAATGCCCCTTGTTGGTCAGCGACGTCCTGCTCTCCCACGGACTCGCTCCGCAGTACCATCGGCGCTCGGGGGCTTAA
>CADBRX010000048.1 GCA_902797175.1 uncultured Coriobacteriaceae bacterium
CCCTTCCATCTCGAGCTTGATGAGGTTGTTCATCTCGACGGCGTACTCCAGCGGCAGCTCCTTGCTGACCGGGTTGGCAAAGCCGTTGACGACCATGGTGCGTGCCTCCGCCTCCGAGCAGCCACGGCTCATGAGGTAGAGGATGGTGTCGTCAGAGATGCGCCCGATGGTGGCCTCGTGGCCGACCGACGCCGTGGCGTTGCGCACGTCCATGGCGGGAATGGTGTCGGAACGGCTGATGTCGTCAAGCATGAGCGAAGAGCAGCTCACGGTAGCGCGTGCACGGTCGGCGTGACGGCCGATGACGACGGAGCTGCGGAAGGTGTTGACGCCCCCGTCCTTGGAGATGGACTTGGTGTCGACCGACGCGGTGGTGTCCGCGCCGTTCAGGATGACCTTGCAGCCCGTGTCGAGGTCCTGCGTGGCGCCGGCAAAGGTGATGCCGGTGAACTCGCAGGTGGAACGGGCGCCCGCGAGGATGGTGGTGGGGTAGAGGTAGCTTACGTGGCTGCCAAAGCTGCCCGAGACCCACTCCATCTTGGCGTCCGCGCCTACGGTCGCGCGCTTGGTGTTGAGGTTGAACATGTTCTTGGACCAGTTCTCGATGGTCGAGTAGCGCAGGCGCGCACGGTCCTTGACAAAGAGTTCGACGGCGCCCGCGTGGAGGTTTGCCTCGTAGTACTTGGGAGCCGAGCACCCCTCAATGAAGTGCAGGTCAGCGCCTGGCTCGACAATGATGAGCGTGTGCTCGAACTGGCCGGCGCCGCTGGCGTTCAGGCGGAAGTAGCTCTGCAGGGGATAGGAGAGGCTCACGCCCTCGGGCACGTACACGAACGAGCCGCCCGACCAGACCGCATAGTGCAGTGCGGCAAACTTGTGGTCGCGCATGGGGATGAGCTTGCCAAAGTACTGGTGCACCACGGGCTCCCATTGGGGGTCATGCAGCGCGTCCTCGATGGTCGAGTAGATGACGCCCTGCTCGGCAACCTCCTCGCGCATGTTGTGGTACACGATCTCGGAGTCGTATTGGGCGCCCACGCCAGCGAGGCTCTCGCGTTCGGCCTCGGGGATGCCCAGGCGCTCGAACGTGGTCTTGATGTCTTCGGGCACGTCCTCCCAGTTGCGCGCCTGCTTGGTCTTGGGGGACACGTAGGTGGAGATGTGATCCATGTCGAGTGCCGATACGTCAGGTCCCCAGTTGGGGGCCATGCGCATCTCGTGGAAGGTGTCGAGGGCCTTGAGGCGCATCTCGAGCATCCACGCGGGCTCGTCCTTCTTTGCGGAGATGGAGCGCACGATGTCGGGGGTGAGCCCGTCGTCGTAGCGCTCGTAGCCCTCCTCGGGCATCACGAAGTCGTAGAGGGAGCGGTCGACGTCGGCGACCTCGGAGCGCTTCCTCTCCTGGTTCTCGCTCACTTACGCCACACCGCCCTTCGCGGCCAGGGCCTCCTCGAAGCGGCCGAAGCCGTTGGCGTCGATCTCGTCGATGAGCGAGGCGTCTCCCTCGCCTACGAGCGTGCCGCGCACCATCACGTGCGTGCGGTCGACGTCCAGGCGTTCGAGGATGCGCGTGTTGTGCGTGATGATGAGAAGCGCCCCGTCGCACTCCTGGCGATAGGCCTCGATGCCGCGCGACACCACGGAGAGGGCGTCCACGTCAAGGCCGGAGTCGGTCTCGTCGAGGATGGCCAGCTTGGGCTGGAGCAGCAGCAGCTGGAGCATCTCGATCTTCTTCTTCTCGCCGCCGGAGAAGCCCACGTTGAGCTCACGCGTGAGGAACGAGTCGTCCATGCTGAGCTGCTCGCAGATGTCCGCCACGCGCTGGCGGAACTTGCGCGCGGTGGTCTTGAGCTCGGGGCGCATCTGGCAGATGGTGCGCAGGAAGCTGTAGAGGGGCACTCCCGGCACCTCGACAGGTGCCTGGTACGAGAGGAACATGCCGGCAAGCGAGCGCTTGTCGGGGGAGAGGTCGGTCACGTCGGTGCCATCGAAGGTGATGGAGCCAGAGCTGACCTGGTAGGTCGGATCGCCCATGATGACATGGCCGAGCGTGGACTTTCCCGCGCCGTTGGGGCCCATGAGCACATGGGTCTTGCCGGCGTCGACGGAGAGGGTGATGTCGTGGAGGATGGGCTTGTCCTCGGTGCCTGCCGAGAGCCCCTTGATGGTGAGCAGCGAGTCTGACATGACGTTCCTTGTCTATGGTTGCTGAATTCCTAGCTACGGTGCGGGATTTTACCCCGAACTCGGGTGGTATTTCAATCGTCGTTGCGAAGCGACCACTGCACGTGCACATGAGGCTCCATTCGGGACTCACATGCTAGGATGTCCCATGGCAAGGGAGGTGTGGCATGGACGTGTGGAAGAGGCTGGGCGCCTGGATCTCGGGGCACATGGTGGTCGTGGTGCCGCTGTGCCTGGTGGTCGGCGTCTTCTTTCCGCAGGTGCTGATTCCCCTGCGTCCTGCCATTCCCACGCTCTTTGCCGTGGTGACGTTCCAAAATGCCCTCCGAAACGACTTCGCGAGCCTGAGGGACACCTTGCGCCGGCCCCAGGCGCTGCTCATAACGCTGGCCCTGGTGCATGTGGTGGCGCCGCTGGCGATTTCGTTTGTGGCCAAGGCGCTCTTCAGGGCAAACCCCGACACCGTGGTGGGGCTCGTGCTCGAATGCTGCGTGCCGGTTGGTGCCACCACGGTCATGTGGTCGGGGGTCTACGGCGGAAACGTCGCGCTGGCCCTTGCCATGATGTTCGTCTCGACGACCATCGCGCCCTTCTCCATTCCCTGGACGCTCAGGCTGCTCGTGGGCACGACGGTGGAGGTCGACGTGCTGGGCATGATGGGGGACATGCTGTACATGGTGGGCATTCCCGCCGTCGTGGGCGTCGTGGTCAACCAGCTGAGCCAGGGGTGGGGCAAGGAGAGGCTCTCTCCAGCGATGGCGCCGCTCTCAAGCATCCTGGTGCCCATCATCATCGCCACAAACGCGACCGGCATCTCCGGGTACGTGCTCAACCTGACCCCGTGGCTCGTGGCCGTCGCCGCGTTTGTGGGCACGGTGACCTTGCTGAGCGTATGCGCGGGGCTGCTGGTCGCGCGCCTGACAAGGCAACCGCCCGACGTCACCGTTACCATGGCGTTCGACTGCGGCATACGCAACATCTCGGCGGGCGCGGTGCTCGCCGCGGCATATCTCCCCGCAGAGTCGCTCTTTCCCGTGATGATAGGGACGCTCTTCCAGCAGCTGCTCGCAGCCATTGTCGGAAGGACGCTGCAGCGGCGTATGGGACTTGGGGAGAGCTGACCAAGAGGGCGCCTCTTCGTGCCGGTCTGCGCTATCCTGTTCGGGCAGTAAAACCGACCGGGGAGCCCTCATGATTCGCACCAACCACGCCATCCTGCACGCCTTTGACTTCGAGACGGGAAGCGCCTACCTCTCCGAGGACGAGCTCCCCTTTGCCGACGACAAGCAGGTCAAGTCATACGTGCAACGCCATCTGAGGCGCATATCGGCCAGCGCGGAGAGCCGTCACGGAGAATTTGCGGAGGGCAGCCTCTTTGCGGAGCAGCTCAGCCAGTACCTCGCCAACGAGAACACCTTCCTGGGGCTTTCCGTGCAGGTCGCGCAGTGGTTCTGGGAAGAGCTGCGACGTGCGGACAGCGTGGAGCAGTGCGACCTTCTGGTGGCCGAGTTCGAGGACACGGGCGAGATGAAGGTCGACGGCAAGACCGACGAGGCGGGCATCGACGCGGCCTTCGAGTCGTCGGGCAAGCAATGGTTCGCGGTCCTGGTGCTTCCCCGCAAGCTCTCGTTCGCCCATGAGGTGGGAGGGTCGTTCAACGGCATCTATCGCCACGACGGCATGCTTCCGAGCCCCACGCAGAAGGTGGTGAGCTACCTGCTCGTCAACGAGGAGACGCTCGAGATCGACTTCTCGGACAAGCCGCGGCTCATCGCGGGTCGCGAGGTGAATGTCATTCCCGACGAGTTCTTGAAGTGCACTGCCAAGGCGTCGAGCAAGGACGTGTTCGCCGCCGTGGCAGGGATCGTCGACGAGGTGGCCGAGGAGGCGGGACTCACGCCGGCGCTCGAGGTGTCGCGTGCCAAGGCGGCCCTTGCCCACGCTGCCGAACGCGAGGAGGTCATCTCTCCCGTGGAGGTGGGGCGCGAGGTCTTTGCGGAGCGCGATGACCTGCGCGAGCGCTTCGAGCAGGAGGTGCGCGAGCAGCGGCTTCCCGAGGAGGTTCCCGTCAAGCGCGGGGTGGCAAATCGCATGGCAAAGAACCACCGGATCCGGACCGACACGGGCATCGAGATCACCTTCCCGTCCGATCTGGTCGATCGTCCCGGCTACATCGACTTCACGCGTGAGGACGACGGGCGGCTCACCATCACCATCTCCAACGTCGCGCGCATCGACAATCGCTAGGATGCGGGCGAGGACGCCGTGCGGAAACGACGGGCTTTTGGGGCGTCGGGCAGGCGGTTGCCGCCCAGGCGCCTCGGAGGACAAACCGCTTTCGCTTTGCGTGGTTTCGTTGCCATAGAATGGATGGGTGCTAACGACAGATGAGGAGCGCCCATGCCCCAAGACCCGCCCCTGACCAACGAAGACGTGGCCGCACTTGCCGACTATGCGCGCATCGCGCTGACGGAAGGCGAGCTCGACGAGATGCGTGCCTACCTCAATGAGGCAATGGCCCTGCTCGATCCCATCCTCTCCTACGACCTCTCCGACGTGGAGCCGACCTTCCATCCGGTCGGGGGCGTCTGCAACGTGGCGCGCGACGACGTCGTCGTTGCAGGCCTTTCCCTTGAGGAGGCCCTGGCCAGTGCCGGTGGGGGAGTCGGACGATACTTCCGCGTGCCGGCCATCATGGGGGACGGAGGCGCCTCATGACGGTGTCCCTCGATGCACTCTCCGCCCGCCAGATCGCGGCGGGCGTCGCCGCAGGGAGCTTCTCCGCAACGGAGGTTGCCCGTGCCGCGCTTGATGCCATCGGCCATCGCGAAGACGATGTGCAGGCCTTCGTGCAGGTGACCGAGGAGCTTGCCTATGACGCCGCCGCCCGCATCGACGCCAGGCGCGCCGCAGGGGAGCCCCTCCCTCCGCTTGCGGGCGTGCCCGTTGCGTTCAAGGACAACATGAACCTCGTCGGCACGCGGACCACGTGCGCCTCGCACATGCTCGCGGGCTACGAGAGCGTCTACACCGCCACCTGCGTGCGGCGCATGCTCGACGCAGGAGCGATACCGCTCGGCAAGCTCAACATGGACGAGTTTGCCTTTGGCTCCACCACCGACTCTTCTGCCTTCCACCCCACCAACAATCCCTGGGACCTCGCGCGTGTGCCAGGTGGCTCCTCTGGCGGCAGCGCTGCTGCCGTTTCTGCGGGTGAGGTCACCATTTCGCTGGGTTCCGACACGGGCGGCTCCATTCGCCAGCCCGCCTCGCTCTGTGGCGTCGTCGGCATGAAGCCAACCTATGGCATGGTCAGCCGCTATGGGGTGGTTGCGTTTGGGAGCTCGCTTGATCAGGTGGGACCGTTTGGAAGAAGGGTGGAAGACGTCGCCCTTGCCATGAACGCGCTCGTTGCCGGGGGAAGAGACCCGCACGACGCGACCAGCCAGTCCTGCGAGCAGGACTTCCTGGTACACCTGGACGACGGCGTCGAAGGGTGCGTCGTCGGGGTGATACCAGCGCTCCTTGAGGCAGACGGCGTGACGAGCGAGGTGCGCATGGCGCTCAGGGAGGCTGCGCGCAAGTTGGAGGGGGCAGGCGCGCGCATCGTCGAGGTCGACCTGCCCAACATGGCCTCGGCCATCGCCGCCTACTACGTGCTTGGCCCCTGCGAGGCGTTCTCCAACCTGGCGCGCTTTGACGGCGTGCGCTATGGCTATCGGGAAGATGGGTGTTCCACCTTGGCAGGGCAGTCGGCGCTCTCGCGCGCCCACGGCTTTGGTGCCGAGGCAAAGCGGCGCCAGCTGCTTGGCGCACACCTCCTCTCCAGCGAGCTGTATGAGAGGTATTACCTGTCTGCCCAGAAGGTGAGGACGCTCATCACGGCTGACTATCGGCACGCGTTTGAGGTGGTGGACGCCATCCTCATGCCCACGAGCCCGACCGTTGCCTGGGAACACGGCACCATCAGCGACCCCGCGCAGCTCTACCTCGCGGACGTCTTCACCATCTCGAACAACATCGCCGGCAACTGCGGTATCAGCGTGCCCGTCTGCCTTGGGGCAGACTCCGGCCTGCCCATAGGCGCTCAGCTGCAGGGACCCGCCTTTGGGGACGCGCGCCTGCTGACGATCGCCCGCGCGCTCGAGAGGGCGTGCGACCAGGCGGGCGTCGTCGCCCCCGCATGTGCGGGAAGGGGAGGTGAGCTCTCATGAGGGCGCTGCGCGAGGTCCTGCGCGACTGGGAGGCGGTCATCGGCCTGGAGATCCACACCGAGCTCACGTCTCTTGAGACCAAGATGTTCTGCGGCTGCAGAATAAGTCACGACGACGAGCCCAACACCAACGTGTGCCCCGTCTGCCTGGGCCTTCCCGGCGCCCTTCCCGTCCCCAACGAAAAGGCCATCGAGTACATCGTGATGGCCGGCCTTGCCACCAACTGCGACGTCATGAAGCGCTCGATGTTCTACCGCAAGCACTACTTCTATCCCGACATGGCAAAGAACTTCCAGACGACGCAGGGGCCGGTCGCATTCGTCATGCACGGGCACCTTGACCTGGAGGTGTCGGGCGAAGGGGCGGACGAGCGCCCTGACGGCACCATCACCAAGGCCGCGGACGGAAGCTACGTGCTTCCCGTCAAGATCTTGCGCATCCATATGGAGGAGGATGCGGCAAAGATGGTCCACGTGGGCGGCGCCGAGGGACGCATCGGCGGTGCGAGGGAGAGCCTCATCGACTACAACCGCTGCGGAACGCCGCTCATAGAGCTCGTGACCGAGCCCGACCTGCGCACGCCCGAGGAGGCGCGCCTCTTCATGGAGAAGCTGCGTCAGGTCTTTCTTGCGTTGGGCATTTCCGACTGCTCGCTCGAGCGGGGCTCGATGCGCTGCGACGGAAACGTGAGCCTGCGCCGCCGCGGCTCCTCAGAGATGGGCACCAAGACGGAGATGAAGAACATCAACTCGTTCAAGGCGCTTCACGATGCGCTCGCTTACGAGATCTGCCGCCAGGCAGAAGTGCTCGAGGGAGGGGGACGCGTCCTTCAGGAGACGCGTCACTGGGAACCGTCTCGGCGCAAGACCGTGGTCATGCGCGTCAAGGAGAGAAACGATGACTACCGTTTCTTTCCCGATCCCGACCTCATGCCGTTTGACCTGTCGGATGAGTTTGTCGAGCGCTGCAGGAGGCGGCTCCCCGAGCTTCCCGATGCCCGGCGCGACCGCTATGTTGCGACGTGGGGCCTGAGGTGCAGGGAGGCGGAGCTGCTGGCGGCAGATCCGCAGGCAGCCTCCCTGTTCGAGGACGTGATGGGAGTCGCGGAGCCTGCGGAAGCGCAGGTCGTGGCAAACGTGATGGTCAACCTCGTTCCGAGCTACGGCTCGTTGGGCGTGGGGCAGATCGCGGGCATAGCGAGGTTGCTTGCGGCCGACGACATAACGTTTGTCCAGGCTCGCGAGGTGCTGGACGCCCTCGACGGCACCGATGACGACCCAGAAGAGGTCGTGGAGGCCTTGGGCATGCGCCAGTCTGCGGACTCGCTGTCCTTGGTCGTGGACGAGGTGCTTGGCCGCTGCGAGGACCAGGTCAGACAGTACCGGTCGGGCAACAGGAAGGTCGTCGGCTACCTCGTCGGCCAATGTATGAAGGCAAGCGCAGGGGCGGGAAACCCCAAGCTCTTCAACCAGCTGCTTCTGGAACGGCTGGAGGGCTGAGCCTTTCTTGTCGGGGCTCGCGGTCTCGCATACCATGAATGGCATGTCTGTCCCGTCATGCGTTACGCAGTGCTCTACAGAGGGTGCGAAGGGGTAATCTACGTGGTGCACTTGTTCGACTTGAGCCAAGACTACGCGAGGCCAGTATGAGAGTACGTCCCACCCGATATGGCGCAGCGCGTCTGCTCCACCTGACGTGGGGGCTGCCGCAGACGCTGGCCGGTGCGGCCACGCTCCTCGTCGCGGGGCGCCATCGCAGGCGCTACGCCTTTCGCAGCGCCATCGTCACGGAATGGGCGTTGAACAGGGGCCTCTCCCTTGGCCCTTTTATCTTCGTGCCCACAGGCTGCCCGCGCCGGCTGCTCGTCCACGAGTACGGACACACGGTCCAGGCGCTCATCCTGGGGCCCCTCTACCTGCCCGTCATCGTGCTGCCCTCGCTCACCTGGGCAGGGTTGCCGTCACTTGAGCGACGGCGCATGAGAAGGCATTCGTCGTACTACACCTTCTACACGGAGCGTTGGGCAAACGCCCTGGCAGAGCGCGTCTGCCACGAGCCGACTCCACGCTAGGCAAAGGGCGTCGGCTACCACACGCGCTTGGCAAGGATCGTCAGCACCTCGCGGCACCATTGCTGCAGAAGGCTGGTCGGAGGCACGAGCGCACCGACCCCAACGATGTTGTCCAGGTAGCGCCTTCCCAGCGTTATCGCGCGGTAGAGATGATAGTCGCTGGACACGATGCATGCCTGCCGCCCGGAGAGCCCCTTTTCCTGGATGAGCTTTGCCGAGAGGGCCATGTTCTGCTCGGTGTTGATCGCGTCGGTTTCGAGAAGGATGGCGGAGGAGGGAATGCCCTCCTGCACCTGGAGCCACCGTGCCATGGCCTGCGCCTCGGTCGTGGTTCCATCGGGCGTGGGGCCGCCCGTCACCACGATGATGCGTTCGGGCGACTCGCGCCAGAGGTCAGCGGCGATGTGAAGGCGGTTGGCGATGGTCGGGACGGGCTCGCCCTTTAAGATGAGTCCCCCCAAGACGATGACGACGGCGTCGGCATCGACCGATTCCGGCGTTCCGCACGCCTTGAACATGCGCTGGAACCACTTGTAGAACGTTATGCAGACGACAAGCGACAACAATCCCGTCAAGGTGCATGCCCACCACGCCCCGCTCCCCGTGCGAAACGCCCACATGCCTGCAACCGAGGGCGTGAGCAGCGAGAACAGCGCAACGGGCATCAACCCTATGCTGGGGCGGTTGTGAAGGAGGAACCGCGCGTTCAGGAGCCCGAGCATGATGCAGGGGATGGCGAGGGGCAGCCACCCCAAGACGGGGAGGGGAGAACAGGTGGCAACGAGCACTATGACGTCATAGGAGGCGCAGGCAACTATCACAAGGAAGGTCAGCGGCATCAGGCGCTCTTCCTGCGTGACGAGGGTGTCGGTGTCCGGTGCCATCTCGCCTCCCTTCGGGCAGTCGCCAACGCGCTTGTGGCATACGGCTGCACATCGTAGCGCATACCGCCCAGCGACGCGACTTGCCGAAACAAGGCGTTCTTCTGCACTCGCCATGGTATATGGTTACGTACTAGGTATGCCTTTCAGTGACATATCGCTTGGTTTTGGCACAGAGAGTTCCACAGAAAGGGGAGCACGATGGCAATCTTCAGCAGGATCGCAGACATTCTCAAGGCAAACATCAACGACATGATCGACAAGGCAGAGGACCCCGTGAAGATGGTCAAGCAGCTGATCATCGAGATGGAGCAGCAGGTTGACGAGGCCACGCAGGCCCTCGGCCAGGCGATGGGCTCCCAGAAGGTCGCCGCCAAGGAGCTGGCGGACGCCGAGGCCAAGGTCGCCGACTGGAACGACAAGGCCAAGCTCGCCCTCAAGAACGGCAACGAGGAGCTCGCCCGCAAGGCGCTCGACGTCAAGGTCGGACTTGATGCCCAGGTCGAGCAGCTGCGTGCCTCCTATGACAACATCACCGAGCAGGTGAACAAGCTGAAGGACCAGGTCCAGACCCTTCGCGTCAAGCTTGACGAGGCCCGTGCCCGCCAGAACGTCCTTGCCGCCCGCGCCAAGATGGCCGAGGCCTCTCAGTCTGCGGCAAAGAACGTGAACTCCTCCAGCATCGACTCCGCATTTGCCAAGCTCGACCGCCTCGAGGCAAAGATCGTCGAGCAGGAGTCCGTTGCCGAGGCCTACACCGACATCAACATCGGCGAGGTCGATGCCGAGACCGCGTTTGCTGACATGGCCCACTCCGCCGCCATCGACTCCGAGCTCGATCGCCTGAAGGCTGAGCTTGGCATGTAGGAACTGCGCTTTCCTCTAGCTAGGAGCGGGGCAGGCCATGCTTGAGGCATGTCCTGCCCCTCCCGTATCCCCTCCATGTTCTTTGGGAGACGCACATGGATTTTGAAACGATCTTCTTCATCATCTGCGTTGCCACGGTCGCGTTCGTGTTCTTTGGCATGAGAAGCTCTGCTTCCGCCACGGCTCCTGAGCCCAAGGGCACGTCATCCTCGACGACGGGGTCCAAGCGGGTCCAGATGGTCGAGGACATCAAGATGACCAAGACCTCTCGCATCGTCGACCAGATCTCCATCCTTGACGAGCTCGAGCAGACGACCCCGGGCTTTCGCCAGTACTGCGAGCTGATTGGCACGTGCCAGCGAGAGGGCGGCGTAATCGCCCCCTACAGCCGCAAACAGGTGGCCTATTACGAGATTCGCTGCTATCGCATAGAGAACCGTGGGTCTGGCGACGTGGAGACGCTTGTCGCCCACGAGAAGTCCTTTGACCCGTTCTACTTCAAGGACAACTCCTGCGATACGCCCGTCTACGTCGACATCAACTCCTTCGGCGACAACATCATGCTCATCAACTCGACGAACCACATCGAGGGACCGAACTCGGACTTTGCCAAGGCGGTCGACGGATCGACGTCGAGCACTGCGGCACCGCAGTCCTCGACGTATGGCACGTCCTACATCGTGGGCGAGATTGCCTCGGGCATCGTGCACGGCTTTGGTCGTGCGCGTGACGCCGTGGTGGCGGGGCTCATGCCGCTGACACAGCCGGTGTTAGCGCTTGCCGGCGCTGGGGCAGGGATTGGGATGTCTCCGGTTTCCTCCAACATCATGTTCGCCAACGACAAGGGAGGTCTGTCTTCGGGTCTCGACAAGTTCACCAAGGCAGGCGGCGCCATGATGCCCGGCAGCTCCGCATCGGCGCGCAAGGCGGCAAAGTCCCACGCCCAGGCGCCGGGACATGCTGGCCCCGGCAGCTCCAGAGGTGGCTCGAATAACCGCGGCCCGGTGACGGTGAACGTCAACATGCCCGCAGGCCTCGGGTCGTTCCTTGGCAGCGGGCATGTCTACGGTGGATACAGCAGCGTGCCGCGCCCCAGGCCCCACATGAGCCAGCCCTACCAGGTGCACACGTATCGTCGCACCGGCATGGGGGACGTCATGAGCGAGATGATCACCGGCATGGTGCTCAGCTCCGTTCTCGATTCCATGGCCCACAGCTCGTCTTCGACGTCGACGGTTACCACGGCTGCTCCTCAGTCGGTCTTCCGTGGGTATCGCCTGGTCGAGGACGTCGTGCCGCTGGGCAGCCCCATCTACTGCATCGGCGAGATCTACCACCATGGGACGGATGTCTACATGGGCCACTCCCTTGCCGAGGGCTACCCGACATCCTTCTTTGCGACCAGGCCCGAGTCCGAGGTGCTGGCTGCCCTTGGGGCATAGCTCCTCCTTGCGATAACGGAACGCCCCCTAGGTTTTTGCTGGCGGCGCTTCCACGGAGGGACACTCCGTGGAAGCGCCGCTCTCTGTGAAGTGCTATTGTGGTGAGATTGACGCTACACCACCCAACAAAGGAGGCACCTCTCGTGGATCGCATCAAGATTGCTACGCTCTACGCCGACCAGCAGCAGCTGGGCGGCCAGGTCGTCACGGTCGCTGGATGGGTCAAGTCCATTCGCGACATGAAGAACTTTGGCTTCGTCGTGCTCAACGACGGCAGCTGCTTCAAGGACCTGCAGGTAGTGCTCAATCGAGACCAGCTTGCCTCCTACGACGAGATCGTGTCCCAAAACGTCGGCGCGGCGCTCATCGTCACGGGCACGCTCGCGCTCACGCCCGACCGCCCGCAGCCCTTCGAGCTGCAGGCAAGCGAGGTTGTCGTCGAGGGCCCCTCGACGTCCGACTACCCGCTGCAGAAGAAGCGCACGACGCGCGAGTTCCTGCGCACCATCCAGCACCTGCGTCCGCGCACCAACCTCTTCCGCGCGGTCTTCCGCGTGCGCTCGGTCGCGGCCTTCGCGATCCACGAGTTCTTCCAGGGCCGTGGCTTCGTGTATGTCAACACGCCCATCATCACCGCCTCGGACGCCGAGGGAGCCGGCGAGATGTTCCGCGTGACGACGATCGACCCCGCGGATCCGCCCCTTACCGAGTCCGGCGCGATCGACTGGAGCCAGGACTTCTTTGGCAGCCCCACCAACCTGACGGTCTCTGGCCAGCTGCAGGGCGAGAACTTTGCCTTGGCGTTCGGCGACATCTACACCTTCGGCCCGACCTTCCGTGCCGAGAACTCCAACACGCGTCGCCATGCCGCCGAGTTCTGGATGATGGAGCCCGAGATCGCCTTTGCCGACCTCGAGGACGACATGCAGCTTGCGGAGGACATGCTCAAGTACGTGATACGTGCGGTCATGGAGCGCTGCCCCGACGAGCTCGCCATGTTCAACAGCTTCGTGGACAAGGGGCTGCTCGAGCGTCTTGAGCACGTGGCGAGCTCGGACTTCGCGCGCGTCACCTACACCGACGCCATCGCCATCCTGGAGGACGCGCAGTCCCAGGGTACGAAGTTTGACTATCCCGTCAGCTGGGGTGCCGACCTGCAGACCGAGCACGAGCGCTTCCTGACTGAGCAGCACTTCAAGCGCCCGACCTTCGTGACGGACTATCCTGCGGAAATCAAGGCCTTCTACATGCGCCTCAACGATGACGGAAAGACCGTCGCCGCCATGGACTGCCTGGTCCCCGGCATCGGCGAGATTATCGGCGGAAGCCAGCGCGAGGAGCGCCTCGACGTCCTCGAGCGTCGCATCCGCGAGCTGGGCATGGATCCCGACCAATACAAGTTCTACTGCGACCTGCGCCGCTACGGCGGCTGCCGTCATGCGGGATTTGGCCTGGGCTTCGAGCGCCTGGTCATGTACCTGACCGGTGTGGACAACATCCGTGACGTCATTCCCCATCCCAGGACCGTGGGCAACGCCGAGTTTTAGAACAGCTCTCAGGCAGATTAGCCATGAGGTGTCGGAGCCCCGTCGCGCGATGTGCGTGCGACGGGGCTCCGCCATTCCGATGCCTCGTTGTGCTGATTCTACACGTCTGGTCGCATGCGACGAAGTCCCGCGATTGTCGTATAATCGCAACTTGGTTTGTCACATACCAAGAGAAAGGACCATCATGGCCAATCGCTTCGTCCTCAACAACATCTCCTATCACGGCAAGGGCGCCATCAAGGAGGTTCCTGGCGAGATCCAGCGTCGCGGCTTCAAGAAGGTCTTCGTTGCCTCCGACCCCGACCTCGTCAAGTTCAACGTCACTTCCAAGGTGACCGACCTTCTCGATGAGGCGGGCATCGCCTGGGAGCTCTTCAAGGAGATCAAGCCCAACCCCACCATCCAGAACGTCAAGGACGGCGTGGCCGCCTTCAAGGCATCCGGCGCTGACTGCATCGTCGCCGTGGGCGGCGGCTCGGCCATGGACACCTCCAAGGCCATCGGCATCATCGCCAACAACCCCGAGTTCGAGGACGTCGTCAGCCTTGAGGGCGTTGCCGACACCAAGAACCACGCCGTGTTCACCATCGCCGTTGCCACCACCGCCGGCACCGCCGCCGAGGTCACCATCAACTACGTCATCACCGACGTCGAGAAAAAGCGCAAGTTCGTCTGCGTCGACGTAAACGACATCCCCGAG
>CADBRX010000049.1 GCA_902797175.1 uncultured Coriobacteriaceae bacterium
CTACCGCTCGCTGGTCGACCACGTCGGCTCCGGCAAGGACTGGGACCTCGACCGCAAGAACGGCGGCCTGTTCATCATGCCCGGCACTGCCTTTGGCACCAGCCGCACCGGCGCGCGCTTCCTCATCCGCGACCTCGTGCAGAACCGTGAGTTCTTCACCAAGAACAAGGAGCAGTACGTCGTGCTCTCCACGGCCAACTTCGTCTGCAACGTGGACGTCAAGGAGCTCATCGCCAAGCATGAGGCCTCCGGCGCCAACATCTCCGTGCTCACCAAGAAGGCCAAGTGCGACAGCAACATCGACGTCGTGACCTTCGACGTCGAGGATGGTCGCGTCAAGGGAATGAAGCAGGGCGCCAAGTTTGGCGAGACCGTCTTCCTTGACTACGCCGTCATCGAGCGCACGCTGCTCCTCGAGCTTCTCGACGCCTTTGCGGCCATCGACCACCTCGACCTCTTCGAGGCGCTCAACTCCGAGCTGAGCCGCTTCCGCGTCATGGCCATCGACTTCGACGGCTACATGAAGCCGATCTTTGACAAGGACTCCTACTTCACCGCCAACATGGACCTTCTCGATCCTGACGTGCTGACCGAGCTTGCGGACTCCCGTCCGGTCAAGACCAAGGCCCACGACAACCCGCCGGCAAAGTACGAGCCGGGCGCGAAGGTCTCCAACTCGCTCGTGGCCTCCGGCAGCCGCATCTATGGCTCCGTCCAGAGCTCCGTGCTTGGCCGTAGCGTCATCGTCGAAGAGGGTGCCTCCGTGCGCCACTCCATCCTGATGCAGGGCGTCGTCGTCAAGGCCGGCGCTCACATCGAGAACGCCATCATCGACAAGAACAACGTCATCCCCGCAGGCACCGAGCTGCGCGGAACCGATGGTGACATCCTCTACGTGAAGAAGAACTAACCCAGAGACAAGGCGGAAACATCATGGCTGACAGGGTTAGAAGAAAGATCAAGGTCCTCTTTGCCGCGTCTGAGGCGGTGCCGTTCATCAAGACCGGCGGGCTCGCTGACGTCGCGGGCTCCCTGCCGCGCTCGCTCAAGCATGCTGGCGCCAAAGTGGCCGTCATCATGCCCAAGTATGGCAGCATCCCCTGGGAGTACCAGGAGAAGATGGAGCACGTGGCCGACTTCTACGTGCCCCTGGCTTGGCGCAACGTCTATTGCGGCATCGAGAAGCTGACCTTCAATGGCGTCGACTTCTACTTCGTCGACAACGAGGCGTATTTCAAGCGTGACGGTAGCATCTACGGCTACTTTGACGACGGCGAGCGCTATGCCTTCTTCAGCAAGGCCATCTGCGAGGCAATCAGCCGCGTTCCCGAGCTCGAGTGCGACGTCGTGCACTGCAACGACTGGCAGACGGCGCTCGTGCCCGTCTTCCTGCGCGAGTTCTATCGCGAGATCCCGGTGTGCCAGAACGTCAAGGTCATGTTCACGGTCCACAACGTGAAGTTCCAGGGCCAGTACTCCGACAAGGTGCTGTCCGACGTGCTGGGCCTCGAGAACATCCCGGCCGCCGTCGACCAGCTCTACTGCGACAGCAACTCCATCAACTACATGAAGGGCGCCCTCTGCTACTCCGACCTCATCACCACGGTCAGCCCGACCTACGCGGGCGAGCTGCAGATGCCGTTCTTTGGCGAGGGGATGGACCCGATCTTCCGTCGTCGCGCCGACGTGCTGGTAGGCATCCTCAACGGCATCGACACCGTTGACTGGAACCCCAAGACGGACAAGTTCATTGCCCACAACTACGACGCCAAGGACCTCTCCGCCAAGGCTGAGAACAAGCGCCTCCTGCAGGAGGAGCTGGGCCTGGCGCAGGATCCCGAGCGTCCGCTTGTGGTCATGATCGGCCGCCTGACCAACCAGAAGGGCCTGGGCCTGGTGCGCTACGCCATGGGCCAGCTCATGGAGCGCGGCGTGCAGGTTGCCATCCTGGGCACCGGCGACGCCGACCAGGAAGAGGCGTTCCGCTACTTCGACTCCGTGTACGGCGACAAGATGTGCGCGCGCATCGCGTTTGACAACGCGCTGAGCCACCGCATGTATGCGGGTGGCGACCTGCTGCTCATGCCGTCCGAGTTCGAGCCCTGCGGCCTCTCCCAGATGATCGCCATGCGCTACGGCACGCTGCCGGTGGTGCGCGAGACGGGTGGCCTGAAGGACTCCGTCGACGCCTACAACCAGTACACGGGCGAGGGCACGGGCTTCAGCTTTGCCAACATGAACGCAGACGAGATGGCAAACTGCCTGCTCAACGCCTGCGAGATCTTCTGGACCGACAAGAAGGCGTGGGAGCAGATCCAAAAGCAGGCCATGGCCGCCGACTTCTCTTGGAAGCGTGCCGCCAACGACTACCTGGACTGCTATCACAGGCTGCATCCGGAGATCATCCGCTACAACAAGCGTCGCGACTAGCACCTGACGCACAAGGGTTTTGCAGGGGCCGTCCTTCGGGGCGGCCCCTCCTTTTGCTCTCGCTACCGCACAAAGGGGTGGGAGCCCTGCGTGTTGTACCGTACAAAGGGGTGGGACCCCTGCGTGTTGTTGTGACTGACTCAAAGGGGGGGTATCCCTTCCGAGTCAGGGGCGACACCTTTTGGGTAATGGTGTGTCTGAGACAGTTCACAATTGCGTCACGTTTGCGCATCGCTCATGCTATTATTAGCTGGCACTATTATCCACCCGTCAACACATGCGACGGGTGCCTTAGAAACGAGGCATCGTGAGAGCAAAGCACGTAACCTCGTCCCTCGAGTACCGCGATCCCTTTGGCGCTGCCCGCGTGGGCACGCCGGTGACCCTGCGGATTGACGTGTGGGACGAGCCCAACGCCACGGCGCAGCTGCGCGTTTGGATTGACGAAGAGGGCGAGACGCTCATTGACATGGAGCCCGAGCCCCACGGCGACGCGATTCGCTTTTCCACCAGCTTTTCTCCAAGCAAGCCCCAGATCATCTGGTACAGCTTCAACATCGTTGCCGAAAACGGCGAGGTCTGGCGCTATGGTGCGACGCCCGAGCGCTCGACGGGCGAGGGGGCCTTTGCCCTCGGTGAGCCGCCTTCGTTCCAGATCACCTGCTACGAGCTGATCCGCTCGTTCTTCCCCGAATGGTACAAGGAAGGCATCGTGTACCAGATCTTCCCCGACCGCTTTGCGCGTGGCGCGGACTGGGAGATGCGTACCGAGGCGGCGCTCAAGCTGCATCCCAACGGACCCAAGCGCACCCTCGTCGACGACTGGTACCAGACCCCGAGCTACAAGCGCGCCGAGGACGGCAGCATCGCCGAATGGGAATTCTACGGCGGCACCCTTGAGGGCATCCGCGAGCACCTTGACTACCTTGAGGGGCTGGGCGTGACGGTGCTGTACCTGAACCCCATCTTCGAGGCGCAGTCCAACCACCGCTACGACACGGGCAACTACATGCAGGTAGACCCCATGCTGGGTGACGAGGAGAGCTTTACGCGCCTGTGCGAGGAGGCGCGAGCTCGCGGCATCTCCATCATCTTGGACGGTGTGTTCAACCACACCGGATCGGACTCGATCTACTTCAACCGCCTGGGCAACTACGACAGCGTCGGCGCGTTCCAGAGCGTCGACTCGCCCTACCGCGACTGGTTCAAGCTGTGCGATGACGGAACCTACAGCTGCTGGTGGGGCGTGGACGCGCTTCCCGACCTCAACGAGGAGAACCCCGAGTACCGCGAGCTGATCTGCGGCAAGGACGGCGTGGTGCGCAAGTGGCTGCGTGCCGGAGCGCGGGGCTGGCGTCTGGACGTCGCTGACGAGCTGCCAGACGACTTCATCGCCGAGATCAAGGCCGCGGAGCTCGAGGAGAACCCCCATGCGCTGCTCATCGGCGAGGTGTGGGAGGACGCGACCACCAAGGTGGCCTACGGCCAGCTGCGTAAGTACTTCCATGGCCACGAACTTGACGGCGTCATGAACTACCCCATGCGTCACGCGTTGCTCGACTACCTCATCGAGAAGATCTCGGCAAAGGAGCTGGCAGACGCGCTAGAGCAGCTGAGCGAGAACTACCCGGGCGAGGCCATGTACTCAACGCTCAACCTGCTGGGTAGCCACGACCGCGTGCGCCTGATGAACATCCTGGGCAACTCCCCGCACCGCAGCACCCTGGGCGAGGAGCAGAAGGCCGCGTTCCGCCTGGACAAGGACCATCGCTCCCTGGCCGTGAGCCGCCTGTGGGTGGCGGCGCTGATGCAGATGACGCTGCCTGGCGTGCCGTGCATCTACTACGGTGACGAGGCGGGCATGGAGGGTTACGCCGACCCGTACAACCGCGGGCCGTACCCGTGGGGCAGGGAAGACCGCAATTGCACCACCATCTACCGCAACGCCATCGCCGTGCGCAAGGCGCTGCCCGTGCTGACGCGCGGCAAGTTCCGCCCGTTTGCCCTGAACGAGGACGTCTTTGGCTACTGGCGCTTTGACAGCAAGAGCTATGCCTGCGTCCTCATCAACCGCAGCCTCTCCAACTCGCACACGGTGCGCGTGCCCATGCGCGACGAGGCCGTTTCTGACATCATCTCCGGGCGCCCCGTCAAGGTCGTGGACGACCAGGCAGAGATCTTCATGTGGCCGCTCGGCACCTGCGTGCTGTACTTCCATAAGCAGGAGCGCCTGCAGGCCCCCATCGAGCGGGGCATGGGCGTGCTCGCCCATATCACGAGTGTTCCCAACGACGGCAAGCCGGGCGTGCTCTGCGACCCGTCAAAGCGCTTCGTCGACTGGCTGGCCGACGCGGGCGTCAAGTACTGGCAGATCCTGCCGGTCAACCCCTGCGACCAATGGGGCTCCCCGTATGCGGGCCTCTCCGCCTTCGCAGGCAACCCCGAGCTCGTCGACTGGCCCAAGGACAAGGAAGGCTACCTGGAGAACCTTGCCAAGGAGCCGGGATACAAGAAGTTCTGCAAGAAGCATGACGAGTGGCTGACCCCCTACGCCACCTTCCGCGCCATCAAGGACCTGCTGGGCGACGAGGCCTGGCAGACCTGGCCCGAGCGCTACTGGACCTACAGCCCCTCGCTCTCGCGCGACAAGGAGCTGGCGGAGGGCATCGAGCACAACAAGCGCGTCCAGTACGCCTTCCAGGTGCAGTGGGACAGCCTGCGCTCCTACGCCAACCGTCGCGGCGTGAAGATCGTTGGCGACATGCCCATGTACGTCTCGAGCGACTCGGCGGACGTGTGGGCGCATCGCGACATCTTTGCGCTCGACAAGGACGGGTCGGTCGTCTCGCAGGCAGGCGCCCCGCCAGACCCACTTGATCCCGAGGGCCAGCTCTGGGGCAACCCCACGTTCAAGTGGGACGTGCTCAAGGGCCGTGGCTACGATTGGTGGATGTCTCGCTTCAAGCGCATGTTCGAGCTCTACGACTACGTGCGCCTCGACCACTTCCTGGGCTTCTCGTCGTTCTACTCCATCCCCAAGGGCAAGACGGCCCTGCAGGGTTCGTGGCGCTTTGGTCCGGGCGTGGACCTCTTCAGGGAGGCGTACGAGCACTTTGGCCAGCTGCCGATCATTGCCGAGGACCTCGGCACGGTCACGCCGGCCGTCCGCGCGCTGGTTGCGGCGACGGGCGCCCCGGGCATGAGCGTCGTGCAGTTTGTGGACGAGGACGTGCGCGAGGGCTTCCATCCCAACCCTGGTACCTGCGCATTTACGGGAACGCACGACACCCAGACCGTCGTCGGCTGGTGCGAGAACCACTTTGGACTGAACGAGTGGGATGCGACCGAGCTTGCCCGCAAGCTCAACGACCGCGTCCTTGGCTGCGACTGCGACCTTGCGGTGCTGCCGCTGCAGGACGTGCTCCTGCTCGACAACGAGTCGCGCATGAACGTGCCGGGCGTCGCTTCGGGCAACTGGAGCTGGAAGGCCGATCAGAAACAGCTCGACGCCGCATCTGAATACCTGCGCGAGCTCGTGGAGAAGAGCAACCGCGCCTAGACCCGATACGTAGGGGTCCCACCCTTTCGTATCGCGATACGAAAGGGTGGGACCCCTACGTATCGGTACATCGCCATACCCGCGAACAAGTTGTTCGCGGGTATGCCTGCATGAAGAGGAAGCCCATGTTCATAGACCGCGTCTCTCGTCAGCTGCTCACGGCGCCCGAGCTCGACCCCGTCCTGCGCAACCTGCGCTCGGGCAACGACTCCACGCTGGCCGTGGGGCAAAGCGCCCGCCCGCTGGTGCTGGCGTCTCTTTGGGCCGATGACCCGCGCCCCTGCCTTCTGGTGGTGCCGGGCGAGGAGACGGCCGACCGCACGGCGCGGGCCCTGGCCGCCTGGCTGGGGATGGACCGCGTGGCCCGCTATCCCGAGCGACGCGACTGGCCCTGGTCCGACAAGCCGGCAGACGACGCGGTCGTCGGCGCGCGCTGTGCCGCCATCGCGCGCCTTGCCGCGGGCGAGGAGTGCGTGGTGGTGGCGAGCGGCCGCTCCCTTCTGCGGCGCGTGCCGCCCGTGGGCTCGGGCTACTATGCGTCCTGCACGTTTGCCGTGGGTGACGAGCTTGACTTTGAGGACGTCCCGCGCCTGCTCGTGGGCATGGGCTACGCCGACACGGGCGAGGTGGACGCCGCGGGCACCTTCCGCGTGCACGGAGACACTGTCGACGTCTGGCCTGCCCAGGCAAGCGCCCCGGTGCGGGTGGAGTTCTTTGGGGACGAGATCGACCGCGTGCGCCGCATGGTTCCCTCCACGGGCCAGACCATCGGCGAGCTGCAGGAGGTCACGGTGTCTCCCTGCCGCGAGATCGCGCTGACCGACGAGACCGTGGCGCACGCGGAGCGAGCCCTCTTCCGCGCGGCGCGCGACGACAGTTCCGTGGCGGCTGACCTCGAACTCATTCAGCAGCGGGCAGCCGCGCCCGCGCTCGACCGCTACCTCGAGGAACTGTATGGCTCGACGGCGACACCCATCGACCACATCTCCTCCCAGGCGCTGGTGGTCCTTGCGGAGCCCCGCGCGCTCTTTGACGACTGCCAGCGCGCGTGGGACGACGTCACCGCCGCCGCAGCTACGGCCCGCATGCAGCCCGACGCGCTCTTCACCAACCCGCGTCAGCTGGACTTTGGCAAGCAGCAGCGCCTGAGCTTCTCGTCCATGCTGCGGGCGGGCGCCCAGGTGACCTCGGAGCTTGCGGTGCGCCAGCCAGGCATCGCGGGCTCAGACTCAAAGCTTCTGGGCCGCGTGCGCCAGCTCGTGCGCGACAACTGCGCCATCGTCTTCACGGTGCCCGACCGCGCGGCGCGCGAGTCGCTCAAGCTGCGCTTCACGGACGAGAACATCCCCCTGGTGGAGTCGCCTGCCGCCTCGCCGGAGAGCGTCGAGGGCAAGCCCCTGCGCCACGGCATGGTCACGTTTACGGACCTGCCGGTCCCCGCGGGCATCGTGGTGCCATCCGCCCGCCTTGCGGTGCTTTCGGTCTCCGACCTCACGGCGCGCATGGCCAAGAGCCGCCGCGCGCGGCGCCGCGTGGACCCCACCAGCGTGACCTTCCCCTTCAAGCCGGGGGACTACGTGGTCCACGCCACGCACGGCATCGCGCTCTTCTCCGACATCGTGCGCCAGGAGGTCGCCGGGCGCGAGAGGGACTACTTCCTCCTTGAGTATGCGGGCGGCGACAAGCTGTTCGTGCCGCTCGAGCAGGTTGACCGCATCACGCGCTACGTCGGCCCCGACGGCAGCAGCCCGCGCCTCACGCGTCTGAACACGGCCGACTGGAGCCGCGCCACCGGCAAGGCGCGCAAGTCGGCAAAGAAGCTCGCATTTGACCTGGTGGACCTGTACACGCGTCGCTCGTCCGTCCAGGGCCTGGCCTTCTCGCCCGACACGCCGGCGCAGGAGGACATGGAGGCGAGCTTCCCCTACGAGGTCACGGCCGACCAGAAGAGCGCCATCGCCGACATCAAGGCCGACATGGAGGCGCCCAAGCCGATGGACCGCCTGCTCTGCGGCGACGTGGGCTTCGGCAAGACCGAGGTGGCCCTGCGCGCGGCCTTCAAGTGCTGCCAGGACCTCAAGCAGGTCATGGTGCTTTGCCCCACGACCATCTTGGCGCAGCAGCACTTCGAGACGTTCTTCCAGCGCTTTGCCCCCTTTGACCTGCGGGTGGAGGTGCTGAGCCGCTTTGTGACGCCGGCTCGGCAGCGCAAGGCGCTCGCGGGCTTTGCCGACGGCTCGGTCAACGTCCTCATCGGCACGCACCGACTACTCTCCGCCGACGTCAACCCCTACGACCTGGGCCTCGTCATCATCGACGAGGAGCAGCGCTTTGGCGTGCAGCACAAGGAGCAGCTCAAGAACATGCGCGAGCAGGTCGATGTGCTCACGCTTTCGGCCACGCCCATCCCGCGCACCATGCAGATGGCCATGAGCGGCGTGCGCGACATGAGCCTCATCATGACGCCGCCGCCCGGGCGCCTGCCCGTCAAGGTCACGGTGGGGGAGTACGACCCCGACCTGGTGAGCGCGGCCATCCGCGAGGAGCTGCATCGCGGCGGGCAGGTGTACTACGTCTCCAACCGCGTGACCACCATCGACGACGCGGTGGGGCGCGTGATGGAGGCCGCTCCGGAGGCCCGCGTGCGCGTGGCGCACGGGCAGATGAGCGCGCGCGAGGTGGAGGACGTCATGCTCGAGTTCTCGGAGCACGAGTGCGACGTGCTGGTGGCCACGACCATCATCGAAAGCGGCATCGACAACCCGCGCACCAACACACTCATCATCGAGGACTCGCAGCGGCTGGGCCTGGCGCAGCTCTACCAGCTCAAGGGGCGCGTCGGGCGTGGGCGCACGCAGGCGTACGCCTACTTCATGTTCCCTCCGGAGCTCCCGCTCACGCCCGAGGCGACCGACCGCCTGACGGCCATCAACGAGTACCAGGACCTGGGCAGCGGCATGAAGATCGCCATGCGCGACCTCGAGATCCGCGGGGCCGGGTCGCTCATGGGGGCGGAGCAGCACGGCAACCTCTCGAGCGTGGGCTTTGACCTGTTCACGCAGATGCTGGGGCAGGCCGTGGCCGAGGCGCGAGGAGAGACGCCCGACGTCGAGCCCGTTGAGGTCACGCTCAACCTGCCTGCCGACTTCTACCTGGCCGACGAGTACCTCCCCGAGGTGGACAAGCGCGTTCTGGCGTATCGAAAGCTGGCGGGTGCCGTCGACCTGGCGGAGATCGACGCGCTGCAGGAGGAGCTCGAGCAGACGTGGGGTGCGCTGCCGCTGGCTGGTCGCAACCTGCTGGACCGCGCACGCATCCGCATCCGCGCGCAGCGCCTGGGGTGCACGTCAGTCGCGCTCACCAATGGGCGGCTTGTCTACCAGGGCGTGGACGTCCCCCGTGAGCTCGCGGCCAAGTTCAAGCAGAAGCGCGCCATCATCTACCCCAAGACGCAGAAGCTGGCCTATCCCTTCCACACCGGCAAGGAGGAACTGCTGCCCGCCGCGCTGGGCGTGCTGGAGGAGATTGGCGGCGACGACGAGGCCGAGGAGTAGCAACTGATACGAAAGGGTGGGACCCTTACGTATCGGCCGATACGTAAGGGTCCCACCCTTTCGTATCAGCAAGCGGTTTTCCTCACGAGGGCCGCCAGCTCCTCGTCTTGCGTGACCACGAGGTCGACGCAGGCGGCGAGGTGGCGGGGAAGCCACTGGCCCCCATAGAACGGGAGCGTCGCCACGATGGCTCCGTCATGCTCGCCCAGCACCTCAAGGCCGTGCCATTCAAAGAGGTCGAGGGGCGCCTTGCTCAGAAACGCGACCTTGACCTGCCGCTCCGTCTTGGGCAGCAACGGGCCGGTGCCCTCCGCCTCCTGCGTGGCCGCCACGCGCACCTCCGCCATGCGGTCGATGCGAAACGTCCGCAGGGCATGGCGGACATGGTCATGGCCGTCGAGATACCAGAGGTCCCCCGACCTCCGCAGCGCCTGCGGCGAAACGACACGGCGCTCGGGAGTGCCCTGCCGCGACGCGGTGTACAGAAACGAGAGCGTGCCGCCCGACGAAATCGTGCGCGAACAGGCCTCGAGGACCTCGTTGTCGCCCTGCGAAAGCGCGGCGTCGACGTGCGTGCGCGCCTGCTGCTCGGTGAGGCTGACGGGCGCAAATGCCGCCAGGACTTCCTGGCGCAGCGCGTCGTCGGAAGGAAAGCCCAGCTCGTCAAGGGCGGCGACCAACGCGTCGGCCTCGCCGCGGGTCAGCCTGATGGGCCTTCCGGTGACGCCTTGCGAGCGGCTGAGCACGACCCCGTCATCGTCGGAGAGGCTCAGGGGCAGCTGGTAGCTCGTGTCGGTGCAGGCGGTCAGCACCAGGTTGATCAGGAAGCGGGCCCGCTCCAGGGTGACCCCGAGCCGCGCGGAGACGGCTTCGGGCGTGAGGGCCGCCCCCTCGTGGCCCAGCGAGGAGACGAGCGCCACAAGCTCGCGCATCTCGTTTGCGCCGCCCGGGCGGCCGCGACGGCCCTTGGGGGCAGTCTTTGCGTGGGCACCTGACACCTCCGGCACCCCTTGCGCCTCGAACTGGGAGGCCTTCGAGAGAAGATCGCGCCACGACGAGACGAGCTCGTCGGGCGTGCGTGGCTCGATGCCTGCGGCAACGCACCAGCGGGCGGCGTCGGCAAGGGAGCTCACGGCGACCCTGCGCGTGTCATCGGACTGCGGCGTCGCGCAGCGCTCGAGCTCAAGGAGCATGTCCCTGTCGGAGTCCTTTGTGGGAAGAAGCGTTGCCATGCAGGTCGTCGGCCCCATCTGGAAGGGAAGGAGCACGTGGTCGTCGACGCAGAAGTCCTCGGGGACGGTAAAGCGTCCCTTTGCCGGGACGGCCCTCTCGATGCGGTCGACGCGGAAGGTGCGCAGGTCATGCCCGTCCACCACGCCGTCGGCCGTCTGGGCGCAGACGAAGTACACGTTGTCACGCAGCCCAAAGTGACCGTAGGGGGCGACGGTCCGCTCGGTGCGCGTGCCCTTGGCGTCCACGTAGGTGATGCGCGCGAGAGAGCCGCCCGCCAGGCAGGAGAGCATGGTCTGGAGCACCTTTGCGCCCTCACGGCGCTGAGGGGCAATGCGCGCCGCGCTCAAGGTGCCAAATGCGTGGTCGATCTTTGCGAGGGCAAGCCGCAGGTCGTCGCGCTGGGCAAAGGAGGGGTCGTCGACGAGCTGCGCGCAGAGCACGTCGAGCATGAGGGCGTCGTCTGCGGAAAGGAGGGAGCTGTCGGCAAACGAGGAGGCATCTGCCTGCCAAGAGGCCTCCTTGTCGTCCTTCTCGACCGAGCGGACGACCATGCCGCATTCCACGAGCTTCTCCCGGTCGCGCGCGAACTTGCGACGGAAGGAGTCGTCGGTCAGGTTGGGGTAGTACGCTGCGTGGATGTCTGCGGACGGGATGGGGGAGCGTGCGTTTGAGAAGGCGACGACCAGCGCGCAGAGCCTCCGCGCTTGCTCGTCGTCGCTGGTAATCGACACGTCTACACAATCTTCCGCCATGAGGGGCCCTTTCGCCGAAGTAGGTACGCAACCATTGTAGCGAGCGGGGGATGCCGGCCGGCCGAAAGGGGCACGCTCTGCCCGTAAAGGTGTACCAGCAGAGGGTGCGCCTTCCGCAAAGGGATGCACCCCTTCGCGGAAGGCGTCCCCCAGCGGGAAGTCTTGACGTTTGGCTAGCCCATCGCCCCGCTGCCTGAGATAAGACGTATACTTGAACGATGAATGACTCTGACCATTCGTGCCCATAACGAAGGATGAATAGCATGGCCACCACACGCGACTACGTCGACTACCTGAGCGACCAGATTGACATTGCGCCCGTCAACAGCCAAGAGGAGCTGCAGGCGGCAGAACTGCTGCAGCACCTCATGGAGCAGCATCAACTTGACGTGCGCGTCCAGGAGTTCGAGGCTCCCTCGTCTGGCGTGCTCCCGTACCGCATCCTCATGGTCCTGTTGTTTTTGGGGGTCCTGCTCGCGGGCTTCTACGGCACGCCCGTTGCCGCCGTGGGCATCGTCCTCGTCTTTGTGTGCGGCGCCCTGTTCCTCTTGAGGCAGCTCGGCTACGACCTGCTCTCGGGCCTGGGCGGAACGGCGCGCAGCCAGAACGTCATTGGCGTCCACCGCGCCGAGGGCCCGCTCGTGGTCAAGGGCAACCGCCCCATCGTCATCGTCGCGCACTACGACACCCCGCGCGAGAGCCTGCTGTACAAGGGCCCCATCGCCCGCGTCCAGCCCATGCTGAAGAGCACGGCCCCCATCCTCGTGGGCATCGCCTTCGTGATGGGCATCTTCCAGCTCTTTGGGTTCGTGCCCGTCATAGCGCGTCGCGTCCTGTGGGTGGTTGGCCTCATCGTGGCGCTTCCCCTGCTCTTCCTGGGCATCGATGCCATCTATAGCCGCTTCTCCTCGTGCACCGAGGGCGCAAACGACAACAAGTCGTCGCTCGCGGCCATGCTGAGTGTGCTCGACAAGGTGCGTCCTGGCGAGGATTCCGCCACGGGCTTCTCGCGCGTGATGGACGACAAGCGTGCCGTCGCGCGCGCTGCTGCCGCCGCCCGCATGGAGGAAGAGGAGCGCGCCCGCGCAGCCGCTGCAGAAGCTGCGGCAGCTGAGGCCGCGGCGGCCGCGAATGCCACCTACGACGAGGACTCCTATGACATGGAGCTCGACGAGTACGACGAGTTTGACGCCGCGGAGGAGCTTGACGAGCTGTCCGACGAGGATGCCTTTGGGTCGTACGCCGACGACGCTGCCGCTGACGAGGGCGCCTATCCTGCTGACGAGGGCAGCGATGCCTTCGAGGAGCCGAAGGATTCCGCGTCGCCCTTTGCGTCCGTGGCGGGGGCCTTCAGCAAGATCTGGCCCTTCAGCAAGGAGGCCCGTGACGAGGAGGGCCTCGAGGAGCCCGCGGAGTTCTCTGAGGACGAGGGCGACTTCGAAGAGGACTACAGCCGCTATGCCGACGAGGCGTTTGAGGCTGAGTACGGCACGGGCGCAGGCGAGGAGGAGCCTTCCGAGCCGGTCGAGGAGGTTGCCTACGATGACGCGGTCGTGCTCGAGCCTGCTGACGAGGATGACTACGACAAGGGCGTGGTGACCGAGACGGCTGACGAGCCCGAGCTCGAGCCTGCTGACGAGGCCGCCTATTACGACGAGGTCGCCGAGCTCGAGCCGTACGAGGAGCCTGTTGCCCACGACGAGGCAGTGGCTCCTGCCGTCCCGCTGGTGGAGCCCGAGCAGGCGCCGTATGACGAGGTTGAGCAGGTTGCCGAGGAGGCGGAGGAGCTGCCTCAGCCTCAGAGCACCTTTGTGGCGCCCAGCTTTGTCCCGACGCCCATTAGCGTCACGTTTGACGACGCCTTTGACGAGGGTGGGGAGGACTTCTCCGCAGACGCGGATGCCGCTTATGAGGAATACCAGAGGGAGTTTGCGCCGGCTGAGGGAGAGTCGCAGGAATTCGAGCAGGCTGACCAGGAGTTCGAGCAGGTCGACGCCGCCCCGGCCGCCGAAGCCTCCCCTGCCGAGCCCCAGCTCTTCATCCCGTCCTTTGCGCGCGTGCGCTCGGCGGCCGTCGCCGAGCGCGAGCCGGTCGAGCCGGTTGCGCCTGTCGAGCCTGAGGTCGAGCCGCAGGTCGTGACCGACCGTTACGAGGAGGTCGTGGGCGTCCGCCACGGCAAGGAGGTCGTGGAATCCCTCCGCATGCTTCCCGTCGGGTGCGAGGTCGAATACATCGAGCCGCGGCTTCTGAGCAGGACCGTCCGTCCGCAGGACGAGATCGACCGAGCCGAGTTTGGCGTCATCTCGGCCAGCCCGTCCGAAGACTGGGAGCCGATCCTTCACTCCAACCGTCACGACCGGCCGTCCTACGAGGAGCGTCCCTCCTTCTTCGAGAGGGTCGGCAACTTCTTCACCTCGCTGCGAAACCAGTTCTTTGGCGAGGAGGTCGACGACGACACGATGCCCGACGCCGAGTTTGACGATGACTTTGGCTATGAGGACGAGGCGTTTGACGACCGCCTTGACGCCAGCTATTGGGATGACCCTGCAGGCGCTGCCCCTGTCGCCGCCCCGGCCGACGAGCCGCTTGGCTATGCCGAGGACGACTACGCGGGCGACGAGTTTAACGAGGCATACGAAGGCGATCAGGATCCGCTCGACGACACGCTTGGCACGAGCTACGTCGAGGCACCGCAGGCGACGCCGCAGCCGCAGGTGGCGCTCTCCTATGACGAGGACGCCTACGCCGCCCCGGCGCCCGTTGATCGCTCCATCCTTGCACCCAACCTCAAGTTCCAGGACGAGCCCCTTCCGACCGATGCCGAGATCGACCTGATGGATGGCTCTGGCCTCACCGAGGTGGTCGACTACGACCTCAATGACAGCGAGCCTCGCAACATCGAGCCCGCCCCCAAGGCGGAGGGCGTCGACGACCCGACGTGGGGCAGGAGCGAGTACCAGCCTCCCAGGACCAACGTCGCACGTCGCGCCTCCCTCTTTGACCTGCCTGACCCCAACGCGCGCTCTGCCGACCCGTTTGCCGACGACCCGTTTGCCACCAGCGCCGGCAGGAGGAGCTCGCTGCGCCTTGTGGATGACGATGAGGACCCGCGTAACGGCAGGTGGAAGGGTGGAGCGACCACCCGTACCGGCCTGCGTGACGCCGAAGAGGACTTTGCCGAGCAGGGCGAGTACTACGAGATGGATCCTGCCTTTGAGGAGGACCCGTTCGTCGACGAGGCCGTGACGCCCGAGGAGCCTGCCGCCGAGGCACAGAGCGATGTCGAGCAGATGCAGGAGCTGCGCGACGCGATCCTCAGCATGGGTGACGACGAGCTCATCGCCCACGACATCTGGTTTGTCGCCCTGGGCGCCTCCGAGCTCAACCATGCGGGCATGACGGCGTTCCTGCGCGAGAACCGCTCCAAGATCCGCGGTGCCTTCATGGTCAACCTCGACTCCATCGGCGCCGGCATGCTGACCATGCTGACGCGCGAAGGCCTCTTCAACAGCCGCAAGACCGACCGCAGGATGCTGCGCATGCTCGGAAACATTGCCGACGACCTGCACATCTCTGTCGACAAGGCCGAGCACGGCTGGGAGGAGACGGACGCGACGCAGGCCATGCGCAAGTCCGTCAGGGCGCTCACCATCATGGGTGTGGAAAACGGCGTGGCCGCCCTGTCCCACACGGCGGAAGATACCGCCGAAGAGGTCGATCCCGCCCAGGTGGCAGATGTTGCCGCCATGGTGACGGAGCTGATCCGCCGAGCCTAGCGACAAGGCGCCTATACGCCGATGACGCTGGCCGACCTCGCGCTGCGAGGCCGGCCAGCTTTTCTATCTAGGGTATGCTATGGCATCTGCCTCCTCCTTTCGGTGGGTTGATGACCTCCCAGGTGGTGGCCCGCCGCGCCCTTGCGGTCCTGCCAGCGCATGAGGGCGGCGCCGGCCAGCGTGAGGATGCCCGAGACGACCAGGGCCTTCAGCGGGACAAAGAGGTCTCCCGTCTTGGGAAGCGCCTTGTGCGCGGGAGGCGTCTTGGGAGGCTCGTTCACCGAGACGCTCTGGCCGCCGTCAGAGATGTCCTCGTGCTTGGCGACGACGCTCTTGTCCTGGGCGACCGTCATGACCTCAAAGGCGACGAGGTCCTTGCCGCCCAGATCTGCCGTGTCCACGGTGAAGGACACCTCGACGGTCCCCGACGGCTCGTCCGGAACGAACGTCGCGCTCGCGGAGACGGGTTTCTTGTGGGCGTCCACAAGCGGACCCAGGTCCTTTCCCGCGCTGTCGCGCAGATGCAGCGTGCCCGTTGCGACATACTCCCTGCCCGGGGTGAGACCCTCGTACGAGACGGTGTCGACGATCACCTGCTTCTTTGCTGCCTCAACGCTCTTCTTTCCATCCTTAGTCTGCGCCGTCGTGCCGATCTTGGGGATGCGGACGGACTGCTCGTCAGAGGAGAGGTCCTCGTGGCGCGCCACCGTGCGGCCGTCACGCGAGAGCGTCTCGAAGACGGTCAGCTCGGTTCCCGCCAGGGCATGGGCATCCAGCTCAAAGCGCATCTCTGCGGTGCCGTCCGGGGCGTCTGGCACGAACGTTGCCGTTGCAGTGAGCGGGCCGTCACCAGCGGTCAGCTCGGTTCCAGTCTTGCGGTCGACCAGGCGTCCCGTCAGCGTGTACTCCTCTCCTGGCATAAGCCCCTCGTAAGTTACCGTGTCGACGATGGTCGCACCCTCCTCGGCAAGGACCTCCTTGTCGCCGTCCGAGCCATCTGCGGCGCTGGTCATGATCTTGGGGATCTGTACGGACTGGTCCTTGTCCTCGATGTTGGCGTGCACGGCAAGCTCGATGCCGTCCTGCCACAGCGACTCGAACGCGACGACGGTCGTACCGCGGCATGGCGCGCCGTCAAAGACGAACGTGACGTCCACGGTCCCCGAGGCCTCCTCGGGCGTGAACGTTGCCTCGGAGGTGATGGCGTTGCCGGATTCGTCCAGGACGGGGTTGCCGGTCTTCTTGTCCATGAGGGTTCCCGTCAGGACATAGCTCTTCTCGGGGTTCAGGCCCTCGTAGCGGACGTGGTCGACGAGCGTGACCGCCTTCGTGCCGTCGGTCTCCTGCGCGCCCTCCGCATCCGTCAGCGTGGTGCCGATGTCGGGAACCGTGACGCTCTGGTCCGTGTCGGTGATGTCTGCGTGCGTGGCCACGAGCTCGCCGTCACACCAAAGTTCCTCGAAGGCGACGATGGTGCGCCCCCTCAGCTCGCTCACGTCAATCTCAAAGGGCACCTCGACGGTGCCGTAGCTCTGCCTTGGCGCAAAGGTCACGGAGGCGGAGGCGCCGCTCAGCGCGCCCTGGTCAGAGCCGTCCTCGCCCACCAGGTGAAGGGTTCCGTGCAGCTCGTACTCGGTGCCGTCGGTCTTGACGTCCGCAAAGGTCACCACGTCGGAGAGCTGCCACAGGTTTGACCCCTCGCTGCTGGCCACCGTGGCAAGTGACGTCTGGATGGTGGGAAGCGGGTGGTCGTCAAGGGTGCCCGCGTCGATGACGTAGTTGTGGCGCGTGAGCACGATCTGGAAGCTCAGCAGGTCATAGCCCTCGTTTGCGGGGGCCCTCAGCTCGCTCACCTGGTAGGTGTCATAGGGGAGTGCGCCGAGCAGGTCGTTTACCGGCACCTCCTTGTCAGTTCCGCCCGAAAACCAGACGCCCGAGGTCGTGGCGGTCAGCTCAGCCTGGGCCACAAGGTCGGCAGCGGCCTCTTCGGCAGGCTCCGCCTCTTCCTGTGCACCACCTGCGGGCAGCTCTCCAGGCTGGAGCTCATCCACGTCGGGTGCTTCCTCTTCTTCCGGCTCGCCGCCCTGCGGCGCATCCTCGAGTGACTCCTCCCCTTGGATTTCCTCCTCGTTCTCCGTGGCATCGGTTGCCTCTTCTCCGCTCTGCTCCGCGGCGTCCGTCGTCTCCTCGTCCTCCACGGGCGTGGCAAGGCCTTCCTGCGCCTCGTCCTCCACGGGCTCGGCAACGTCTCCTTGCGCCTCGTCAACGGGCGCCAACGCTTCCTCGCTCTGGGCACCCAGACCAAAGATCAGGTCGTCGTTGGCATTGGTGCTCTCGGTGTGGGGGACAAAGGAAGAGCTGGTGGAGCAGTAGCCGTTCTCGTCCGTGACAACCACGTGCTTTTCGCCCGTGGTGAGCGACTCGATGAGGAAGGGCACGCCGCCCAGGCGCTGCATGTCGCGCCCATCCACCTTCACAAACTCAAGGTCGCCACGCTTGACCTGGTCGGGAACGGAGCTCCACTCCTCCGAGAGGTCCACGATGACGCCCTGCTCGCGAATCATGAAGGTGCGCGACCAGGTGCCCTCCCGCGTGAGGAGGTACCCGCGGGGCGCCTCCACCTCATAGGCGCGGTAGGTACCGTAGGGAAGGAGGTCGCTTGCCGTGCTTGCCGTTCCGTCGGCTCCTATGGTGAGGCTGGTCACCGTCGAGCCCGGCATGAAGGTGGTGCCGTTCACAACGACGGGCTGGTCGCTCTCGAGCCTGATGGCTATGACGGCACCCTCGAGCTGGCCGGCTCCCTCGGGAACGTGGTCTGCGCGCTGCGCGTCCACCTTGCCCAGGGCGACACCACCGCGAATGACGGTCTCGTCCACCAGGAAGGATGTGCCGTCAGGGCGCGTCGTGCCCTCTATGTCCTTGCGCTTTGCCGTGTTCCCCTCCTGGTAGATGACAAAGACGCAGGTCGTCGAGTCGTTGACGAGGTAGCCTTCGGGTGCGGAGGTCTCCTGCATGACGTAGGTTCCCAGGGGAAGGACCGCGTTGCCCAGCGAGTCGCGATAGAGCTCGTCGCCAGAGACGAGGTGCTCGTCATCGAGCGTGGCCGTGCCGTCGGCGCCGGTGGCGATGGTCCACGACCGCACCGCGGAGCCGCTGTGGTTGCCCAGCGTGTTGGCGTATCGCTTGATCACAAAGCGCGCGCCGGCAAGGGAGGCGTCTCCCTGCGCCTGGCCGTAGGCGCCGCGTGCGGCAAGGTCAAAGTCACCCTTCTGCACAAGGGTGCCCACCTGGGCATAGAGCGGCGTGTCGTTAACGGTCGAGCCGTTCACCTTGGCTGCCTTGGAGGGGACGACCGTGATCTGATAGGTGTTCTCGTCCTGCTTGAAGCCAAGGGGCGCCTTGCTCTCGCGCACCCAGTACGAACCCTGATAGAGGGACTTCAGCTCCGCCTTGCCCGCCGCGTCGGTGACGAGCTTTCCGGCGGGGCGTGAGCACGTCTCGTCCTGGTAGACCGTATATTCGGCACCCTCAAGGCTGTAGCAGGCGTCGTCTGCGCTGATGCCCTCCAGGGCCGAGCGCTTCTCTAGCTCCACATCGCCCAACAAGGGGCCGCAGACGCAGAGCGGCTGGTAGGCGCTTGACGGCGAGTCATACACGCGCGAGCAGCCGCGCTCGGGCCCGACGCCGCCCGCGTCAGCCCACGCCTTGGCGGCGTTGTACTCCTCCGTGACCTGCGCCGAGAACCATGCGGGCATGGCCTCGCCCGAGCCGTAGGTGGTCAGGTACGAGAGGTTGCCCTCCATGATCGCCCAGACGGCGTAGCGCGTGGGCTCCCAGCCCCAGCGGCTCTCCGCGCCTCCCGACGCGTGGTAGAGGACGTAGTCCAGCATGAGCGGACCGCTGTGCCATCTGCTGACGACCGTTCCCTTGGGTGGAGACGAGAGGTACGAGTTGCAGCAGTACGCCTCCTGGCCGTCGAGGGCGTGACGCGAGATGTATCCGCCATCTGCCGTGACGGTCTTGGGGTCGTTGCCGGTGGCGGCAAGAGCGGGCGTGCTGATGCAGGAGAGCAGTCCCATCACCTGGGCCACCACCAGCAGCGTGGTCGCGAGCACCGCCTGGGCCACCTTTCGCGCGCGCCTGTCCAGGTCGTCAATCCTCTCTCTTGCCGTGCTTGCGAGCGATGCCGCCCTCCGCCCCGCGTGGCCGGGGGCACAGGGGTCTCCTCCGCGCAGGCGGTCGCCTCCATGGAGCCTTGCATAGGGCAGCTCGTAGCGGCCGTCCTGTCTGCGACCTCCCTCCGCTGGTCGAATGATCCGCCTTCGCGCTCGTTGGTCCTTTTGCATTTCCTCCTCCTTGCGTCGAGAAACAGGGACAACGACGCTAAACCTCGCACCTTGTGACTTGGCTATGCGATCCCTGCCCCCTAGCTGGCATGTAGCTGACCGCTTGGCCATTTGGGCGTGGCGGGGGAGCCGAGCGCTGGCCCTTTGCGGAGGGGCTGAGTTGGGGAGCGTTCGTGTTGTCTGCGACGTCTCTCGCGCACTGTGATAGAATCTCCACATATGCGGGTGTCGCCAAGTGGTAAGGCCCCAGCTTCCCAAGCTGGTATCCGCGGGTTCGAGTCCCGTCACCCGCTCCAGAAACGTTCCGGGCCCTATGGGGCCCGTTTTCTTTTTGCACCGTCCGGCACCGCTTGGTATCACCGGAAACCAAATGCATCGCCCGCAGTTTCTTAAGAGAATTGATGCAGTCCCTCTCGTTGGCCTTACCATTGCGGAGGCAACAAAGGACAGAGAAAGGAATGTCATATGTCAGCTCCCATGACCCCGGAGGAATGCCGTCGCGCTATCGAGGCGCTGTCTCCGCAGATAGAGCGCTATGCCGAGCTCATCATCCGCAAAGGCGCGGCCGTTCGCGAGGGCCAGGAGATCGTCGTTCAGGCGCCCGTCGAAAGGGCGGACTTCGTCCGTGTCCTGGTGGAGCGCGCCTACAACGCGGGTGCGGGCCACGTGACGGTCATCTGGCACGACGACGCATGCACCAGGCTCGAGTACCAAAACGTCGAGCTCCCGTACTTCCAGCACACGCCCGCCTGGAAGGTGGCCCAGCTCAACGGCCTTGCAGAGGCTGGTGCGGCCTTCATCTTCCTGGAGGGCAGCGACCCGTCGGCGCTCAAGGGGATCGACCCGGCCAAGCCGGCGGCGGCGTCCAAGGCGCGCAACACCGAATGCCGCTCCTTCCGCGAGGGGATGGACTTTGGCAAAAACGTGTGGACCATCGCGGGGGTGCCGGTCGAGGCGTGGGCGCGCCACGTGTTCCCCGAAATGTCCAGCGACGAGGCCCTATATCGCCTTTGGCGAGCGATCCTCGAGACGGCACGCTCTGCGGGAGAGGACCCGCAGCAGGATTGGGAGACCCACAACGCCGCCTTCGAGAAGAACAAGCACTTCCTGAACGGGCAGGCGTTTGACCGCCTGCACTATGTGTCGAACAACGGGACCGACCTCACGGTCGGCCTGAATCGTGGGCACATCTGGGAAGGCGGGGCAGGCCGCACGGTGGACGGAACGGTCTTCTTCCCCAACATCCCGACCGAGGAGGTGTTCACCACGCCCGACCGCATGCGCGTTGACGGAATCGTGCACTCCGCCATGCCGCTTGTGCACGCGGGGCAGGTCGTGCGCGACTTCTGGCTGCGCTTTGAGGGCGGCGCCGTGGTCGACTACGGTGCGGCGCAGGGTCGTGATGTCCTGCAGCACATCCTCGAGACCGACGAGAACGCGGTGCGGCTGGGCGAGTGCGCGCTCATCTCCAAGAACACGCCCATCCGCGAGTCGGGAATCCTCTTCTACGACACGCTGTACGATGAGAACGCGAGCTGCCACCTGGCGCTGGGGATGGGATTCCCGGAGTGCCTGGAAGGCGGGCTGGACATGGACAAGGACGAGCTTATCGCGCATGGCGTCAACCAGAGCGCTACGCACGTCGACTTCATGATCGGCTCGGACGACCTGTGCGTGACCGGCGTGACGGCCGATGGCAGGGAAGTGCCCATCTTCACCAACGGCCAATGGGATTGGGAGAGCTGCTAGGCCATCGCGTGGCGCACGTGCTAGAATGACATTCGCGCGGGCCCTTAGCTCAGTTGGCAGAGCAGGGGACTTTTAATCCCAAGGTCGTGGGTTCGAACCCCACAGGGCCCACCACGTAAACGA
>CADBRX010000050.1 GCA_902797175.1 uncultured Coriobacteriaceae bacterium
GATGAGCGTGAGGATCTTGTCGTCGGTGGTGTTCTTCTGGCGCTTCTGGTTCTGCACGTAGCGGTAGATGATGTACTTGCGTGCCACGGTAAAGCGGTCGAGTGCCATGAGCTGGTCCTCGACGAGGTCCTGGACCTCCTCGACGGTGACCGTGTGGCCGGCGACCTTGCACTGGTCCTCGACGTTGAGGGAGGCAAAGGTGACCTCGCGCGGGGTGAGCCGCTCCTCTTCCGGCACCTCCGCGTTGGCTGCCCTGATGGCGTTTTCGATCTTGGTGAGGTCGAAGGTAACCTCGGAGCCGTTGCGCTTGATTATCTTCATGTGGCGCTACCCCCTTCGCCGATTGTGTGGACGTGTCTATGCTGACCTTAGCGCTCGAACCGGTCACAAAAAACGACGCGCCTAAGGGGGCGCGTCGGTACCTGACGTGGTACGGCACTTGGTGCGGCTGCGATTAGGCTTGCATCTACTATGCCACAAGATGTTGTGTCTGGGTGGGGTCAAAATCGCAACCTGTTGTAGATTGCTTGTCGAAAAGCGCATGTCAGAGACGTTGAAAACCAATCCGCCGCAGGTAGGAAAAGTGCGTCCCGCGGTGCATTTCCTGTTGGTGAATTTTGGCGTTTCCGCAAATCGGCAATAAACGCCAGTAGACGGTTTTTGGGACGCGAGAGGGCGCTCACGAATCCTTCACGACAGGCGCTTCTCGCGGTAGGATAGGATGAGACAACTAAACAAGTATGTTGAAAACTGGCGCCGGGAGGGACCATGGACGAGGAGATCCGCACGATATACCTTGCTGGTGGCTGCTTCTGGGGCATCGAGCATCTCATGAAGGCGCTTCCGGGGGTCGTCGACACGGCCTGTGGGTACGCCAACGGCACAGGTGCCGCAGATGCCAACTACGAGAAGGTCTGCACGGGAACGACCAACTTCCGCGAGACGGTGCGCGTGCGCTACGATGCGACCAAGACCTCCGTGGATGCGCTGCTCTATGCGCTTTTCCAGGTCATCGAGCCCGACGCGGTCAACCGTCAAGGCGCGGACGTGGGCACGCAGTACCAGGCGGGAATCTACTGGCTGCCCAACGACCGCGAGGCGGAGGAGGCGGTGACGCGCGTCTGCGGGATCGAGCGGGCGCGGACCCCTGGCTTTGCCGTTGAGGTCAAGCCGCTCGAAAACTACTTTGAGGCCGAGGAATACCACCAGGACTATCTGGACAAGAACCCTGACGGATACTGCCATGTCCCCTCTGCCAAGATTCGCGAGCTTTCCGAGTTGGCGTATGACGACAGCTACTACCGCCTCTAGGCGGCTCGCGCAAGGGCTCCGGGCTCTTTGCCTTGGCGCAACATGCATCCCTGGGGTATGCGCATGAGCAGGTCTTCTCGGGACGGCATGTGGGGCGGCAGGGGCCAGGGAAGCCCACCTGTGCGTGCGAGCGTTCCCGCGGTGGTGGTCATCGCGCTGGTGGTTGCTGCCGCCCTGGTGGGCGTGGTGCTGCAACTGGGCGTCCTGTCGCTGCCGGCGGTGCCGGTCCCGAGTGCTTCCGTGGCGGAGATCTCCGTCGATGCGACGACGCTTCCGCTGCGCGAGGTGTCCTACACCGCGTGGGACGTCGAGGAGAGTCCCGAATACGTGCGCGTCGTGGGTCCTGCCGTGGTCGACGTGGACATCCCGGTCGGAGAGGTGTGGTATGCGCCGCTCGACGCCCTTGGCCGCACGCGCCGGGCGGCGGGGGCGATAGACCACAAGACGATGGAGGCGGGTCGTGCGCGGGAACGCGGGGACCTGCACGGGCATGACCCCTCGGGGTGGGGGAGCAACGCAGAGACGGACATCCCGCTGCCCGATGGTGGCTCCTATCACGGCTTCTTCTGGAACCGCTCCCACCTGGTGGCAAAGTCTTTGGGTGGCTCTGACGAGGTGGAGAACCTCGTGTGCGCGACGCGCATGGAAAACGTCGGCGCCAACGACGGGAAGGGCGGCATGTCCTATGCCGAGGGCATGGTGCGCGCCTGGCTGTCGGACAATCCCGACGGGTGGGTGTTCTACTCCGCCACGCCTGCCTACGAGGGCAACGAGCTGGTCTGCCGCAGCG
The DNA here is from genome assembly GCA_902797175.1 of uncultured Coriobacteriaceae bacterium. Lineage (GTDB taxonomy): Bacteria > Actinomycetota > Coriobacteriia > Coriobacteriales > Atopobiaceae > UBA1367. The sequence continues at coordinate 2,102 of CADBRX010000050.1, forward strand.
TCATCGTGGACGTGCGCTCGAGTGACGGGACCCTCGACTTTGAGGCGGAGGTCTACAACGCGGCGCTGGGACACGAGGTCGATTACCAGACGGGCACCTTTTCCTAGGCCTCCCTGCGCTACCATGGGGTCATGATGACCGCATACGACCAAGGAGAAAACCATGTCTTTTCTCGACCTCGCAAAGGAGCGCTACTCCGTCCGCAAGTTCTCTGACCGCCCCATCGAGCAGGAGAAGCTCGACCGCATCATCGAGGCCGCGCTCGTCGCGCCCACCGCAAAGAACATCCAGCCGTGGCGCATGCACATCCTGAGGAGCGAGGAGGCGCTTGCCAAGGTGAATTCGCTCACGCGCTGCGTCTTTGGGGCCCCCGTGGTGCTTCTCTTTACCTACGACCGCGACGAGGAGTGGAAGAGCCCTCTCGAGGAGGGCGTGCATGCCGGCGTGGAGGACGTGAGCATCGCGGCGACGCATGCCATGCTCGAGGCACAGGAGCTGGGAGTGGGGTCGCTCTGGGTCAACCTCTTCCCCAACACCGAGACCGAGCGTGCCTTTGACCTGCCCGAAAGCGAGCGTTCCGTCCTCCTCATGCCCATCGGATACGCGGCGGCGGACTGCGAGCCGAGCGAGCGCCATGCCCAGTCGCGTCCTGCCGACGAGCTGGTGAGCTACCTGTAGCGGGGGCGGGCGCGATGACGTGGGATACGCCCAAGCCGATACGCGCGGCGTTCTTTGACGCGGACGGAACGCTCCTCTCCTTTGCGACGCACGAGGTGCCCGAATCCGCGCGTCGCGCGCTCGAGGAGCTCCGTCGCAGGGGAGTGCGCTGCTTTCTGTGCACCGGACGCTCCCCGAGCCTGCTTGACGACGTGCCGCTCGAGCTGTTTGACGCCTGCCTGACCATGTCGGGGCAGTACTGCTATGCGGGTGACGAGGTGTTCGTGTGCAAGCCCATTGACCGCTCGGACATGGAGGTCGTGGTGAGCCAGGTCAAGCAGGGGCTGTACCAGTGCCTGTTCATGGAGCCTCACCGCAGCTACCTGAGCGGCTATGACGAGCTGGTCAGGCGGGCGGTGGCGGATGCCAACCTTGACCTCACCGTGGAGGATGTCGACCAGGCGCTGACCTCCGACGTCATCCAGCTGAACGTCTTCTTGCCAAAGGACCAGGAGGACGTGGTCCTCAGCAAGACGAAGAACCTCCGCCTGACGCGCTGGAGCCCCAACTTTGCCGACGCGATGCCGGCCGACGGCGGAAAGGCCAAGGGCGTGCGTGCCGCATTGGAGCGCTACGGGCTGGCTCCCGACGAGGCAGTTGCCTTTGGTGACGGAGGCAACGACGCGGACATGTTCGCTGCCGTGGGGACGAGCGTGGCCATGGGCAACGCCTCCGCAGACGTGAAGTCGCTGACGACCTACGTGACTGACGACGTCGACCACGACGGCATCTGGAACGCCTGCGCCCGACTGGGTCTCGTGTGACTCAAAAGGGCCGGCTCAAAGGAGTTCCCCTTGAGCCGGCCCATCAGGTCTGCTGATGACGAATGCCCAGCTAGAACAGCTCGACGACGTTGAGGTCGAGGCCGCTCGCCTCGATCTTCTCGCGCGATCCAAACACGCAGAGGGCGCGACGCTTTGGCAGCTCGGCCAGGCAGGGGGCAAGGGCACGGACGTCCTGTGCGGTGGTCGCGAGCACCTCAGAGCGGATCTGCGTGCGCCAGTCGTTGGGCTTGCCCGTAAAGAACTGCGTGTCCTGACGGAGGGCAAGCTGGCGCGGCTTGACGGGAGCGTCGTTGCCCGCGACGACGGAGACAATGTAGCCCGCAAGCTCGTCCTCGTCTGCCTTCCAGTCGGAAAGCCACGCTGCGGCATCCTCGAAGCGCCCGATGGTGGCGTCGACGCCCGGGTCGCGGTAGCTCCAGAACTGCTCGAGGCCCACGGTGGTGCGCCTGAAGCCGCAGCCATAGGCGCCGCCCTTGACGCGCACCTCGTTCCATAGGTAGTCGTACGAGAGCGCGCGAGAAGCTACCTGCCAGGTGCCGATGGGCGCGTCGTCATGGGCCGAGCGGGTCTGTCCTTCCGCCACGAAGCAGACGTTGGCGGGCGTGACGAATGCCTCGTTCTTGACGGTGGGCGCGGGCACGACGAGCCGCTGCGTGGCGGATTCGGGGTCCTTGGGCAGGCCAAGCGTGCCTCCCGCGTTCCAGAACGCCTTGCGGTCCTCTGCGGAGCCCGTGAAACTGACCGTCACGTCGTCGGCCGTGAAGACGCGTCGTGCGATCGACGAGAGCTGCGCGGCAAGCTGGGGAGCCCGCTCGTCCCAATGGGCGAGGAGGTCCTTCAGGAAGAGGTAGTAGTCCACGCCGCCCATGGCGCCCGACACGAGCGTGGCGGCGGTGAAGTACGAAGACAGGCGTGCCATGGCAGCGGCGTGGCCGGCATTGGTGAACGACTGCTCCAGGGAGATGCGGCGCTGCGTTAGGATGTCATGGATGCGGTCGAGGTCGTCAAAGCGGGTGGTTGCCCAGACCTCCTGGGGAAGGGTCGCGAGGGAGGTCACCTTCTCGGAAAGGGCGCTTGTCCCGACGATGAGCATGGGGGATGCAAAGAGCGGGTCGTCGTCATTGCCGAGGGTTTCGGTAAAGAAGCTGAGCGCTCCCAGCTCGCGCTCCACGATCGTGTCGAGCTCTGCCGCCGTGTGGGAGGCCGTGTCGAGCTTGCCCAGGAGGTCGCAGAGCACCGTCGTGTAGGGCAGCTCCTCAAAGGTGAGGCAACGCAGGTCAAAGTAGTGATACACGTAGTCGATGTGGTGCGTGGGGAGCTCGTGGGCGAGGCAGGGGAGCGGCGCCTCTGTCTCAAAGAGAAAGGTCTCCTGGGGCGCCTCGCCAATGTCTGCGACGGTGAGGCGTGGCAGCGTGGCAAGCTCTTCGGGCGTGTCGGGACGCTCCTGCTCCTCGCGCAGCGCGGCGACCTCGGCCTGGATGGCGCGAAGCTCGTCTTCGTCCATGGCAGCCTTGCGGGCCTCCAGCTCGGCAAGCTCCTCCGCCGCATCGCCCTGCTCGGTCGGTGCGAGCTCCACCTCGGCAGAATGCGGGTTGTCCACGATGATGCTCATGAGCAGCTGCTCGAAGTATCCCTCGTCAAGGCCTGCGCGTATGTGGGCGAGCTCGTCCTCGTAGCGCAGGTAGTCCACGGGGTGCTCGTCATCGTAGAGCCAGCTGGACATGACCTGAATGGAGAGGGCCACGCCGTCAGAGTAGCTGCCCCAGTCACCCTCACGCAGGGTGAACTCGGCCTGCGCGAGCGACGCCTCGAGGCGCTCGCGGCTGATGCCGTCTGTGGCCAGGGCACGGCAGGTGTCCTCCAGCAACGTGCGGAACCGCTCAGCGACCCCCTCGTGAGCTCCCTTGAGCTGGAACATGAGCTGCGGCTGCAGCATGGCGTCGAGCAGCGAGACCTGGAAGTCGTCAGCGAGGTCGGCATCGAGGATGGCGCGCTTGAGCGGCGCTTCGTTCGAGCCAGCGAGCGCGTCGAGCAGGATGTCCACGGCAAGCATGCGCTCGCGGTCGGCAAAGGTGCCGATGACGTAGGCAAGGCCCACGGCGGCGTTCTCCGGTGCCGTCGCCATCTCGATGCACGACAGGCCTGCGGAGACGGGGCTCTGCAGGGGCAGGGGGTTGGGCTCGCCCGCGTCGCGCGTTGAGGCGCCGGCAAAGTGGTCGGCAAGGCGCGCGAGCTCATGGTCGATGTCGAGGTCGCCATAGAACACGGTGTAGCTGTTTGCCAGGTTGTAATGGCGTGCGTGCGTGTCGATGAACGTCTCGTAGGTGAGGGTGGGGATGGCGCGCGGGTCTCCGCCCGACTCGAAGCGGTACGGCGTGTCGGGAAAGAGGGCTCGGCAGATGGCAAGGTAGAGCACGTCGTCGGGGTCGGAGCGGGCACCCTTCATCTCGTTGAAGACCACGCCGTTGTACGTGAGGGGTCCCTCGAGGTCGTCCAGCTCGTAGTGCCAGCCCTCCTGCTCGAAGATGCGGGGGCGATGGTAGATGGCGGGGTGGAGGACGGCGTCGAGATAGATGTCCATGAGGTTGTCGAAGTCGGCCACGTTGGTGGAGCTGACGGGATACATGGTCTTGTCAGGGAAGGTCATCGCGTTCAGGAAGGTCTGCATCGAGGTCTTCAGCAAATTGACGAAGGGCTCCTTGACGGGATAGCGGTCGGATCCGCAGAGCACGGAGTGCTCGAGGATGTGGAAGACGCCGGTGTCGTCGGCAGGCGGCGTCTTGAAGGCGATGGAGAACGATCGGTTGGTGTCCGCGCAGGCTATCCACAGGACGCGCGCCCCCGAGGCGTCGTGGCGCAGCACGTAGCCCGTGGCGGAGAGCTCGGGGACAGGCTCGATGGACATGACGGTGAAGCCCGCATGCGCGCTGCCGACGGCAAGCGCGGGATCGGGCGTGGTGAAGTCGCTCATGCGTTTCTCCTTGGGATCTATGGCGAGAGTTGACCACATTTGACTCTAGCATGATGTGGGGGAGAGTCGGTGCAAGTTGCGATGACTATCGGAAAGGGGCATTCCCCATCCAAAAGAAGGCTCCCAGAAGGGAGTGTCCCCTTCTGGGAGCCTTCGCTTTCGCTCTTGATGCGCCTTACAGGCTGTCGCTGCCCCAGATCTCGTACATGCACGACGAGACCACGGAATACCAGTACGACGCGTTGGGCGGGCAGTAGGTCTGCGCGGCGTCCCAGGTGAGGGTGTAGCCATAGCCGCTGGCAAGGCCGCGTACGTGGCTGCGGATGGCGGTGTCCCAGTCGGGCCAGTCGACGTCGCCCCATCCCCAGGCATTGTGCGAGGCAAAGCAGTACGTGCCCGAGCTGCTTTCCAGACGTGCGATGGCCGGCGACCAGCGTGGGTCAACGCCGTAGTCGTATGCGGCCTCGGCAAAGGTGCGGCCGTAGCCGGCAAGGGGCCATCCCGCGTTAAACGCGTCGATGCGCGCTGCCCACGTGGAGATGTACTGCTCGCGGGAGTCGACGGTGGGCGCGGGTGCCGGGGTGGGCTCCTGCTCGGGGGCGCTCTGCTGCTCCTGCTCCTGGCTCGAGGCGCCGTTGGTCACGTCATCGGTTTCCGGAGCCTGGACCTGGACCTCGTTGCCGCTTGCGGTCGTGAAGGTCTCGCCCTCGTGCGCACGGGCCTCCTCGATGGCCGCCTGGCGCTGCTGGGCCTCGGCAAATGCGCGGGCGAGCGCGGCCTGGCGTGCCTCCTCGCGGGCGGCCTCGGCCTCGGCAAGCGCCTCGGCTGCGCGGTCGCGCTCCGCCTCTGCCTCCTGGCGCTGGGCATCAAGCGTGGCGCTCACGATGGAGAGCTCGTCCTGGAGCTGGATGAGGCGGTCGATCTCCTCGTAGTTGTGGTTCTGGATGATGTCGAGGTACTGGACCATCGTGAGGAACTGATTGAAGTCGTTTGCAGAAAGGACGAGGTCAAGGACGCCGCCACCAGACTGGTGGAACTTGTAGAGGGTGCGCACGGAGTTGAAGGTCTTCTCGCGCTGGTCGGGGAGGACCGCCTCGATCTCGGCAAGCCTCTCCTCGTTCTCGGCGATCTGGACCATCAGGCTGTCGACCTTTTCCTGTGCGTCCGCAAATTCGAGGGAGCAACGCTCGATCTCTGCCGCCAGCTCTGCGTCAGTTGCGGCAAAGGCAGTGGTGGGAGCAGCGAAGATCGTGCCGTACGCCAGGGAAGCCGCAATTCCCAGGGCGAGCAAATGTCGAGCTGGCTTCTGCATGCGGTTCCCTTCGACGGCCAACAAAACGACACATAAGGATGCCAGTAAAGCATCCAAAGACTTGTTCATGGTACCGTAGGTTCCCAGCGCCCACCGTTAATTCACGATGCCAATCATGACGAGCGGACGCGACTCATATGTGAACGGAGGACGAAGATGGATTTGATGGAGCTGCTCAAGGCCGTGCTCTATGGTGTCGTCGAGGGCATCACCGAATGGCTGCCCATATCGTCAACTGGCCATATGCTGCTGCTTGACCAGTTTGTGAAGCTCAATGTCTCCCAGGACTTCTGGGACATGTTCCTGGTCGTGATCCAGCTGGGGGCCATCCTTGCGGTGTGTGTCCTGTTCTTTCACGAGCTGAATCCGTTTGCCCAGGACAAGACACGCGACGAGAAGCGCGGGACCTGGGCGCTCTGGGGCAAGGTCATCCTGGCGTGCATACCCGCCGCCGCCGTGGGCATTCCGCTTGACGACTGGATGGAGGAGCACCTGGGAAGCCCCTTCATCATTGCCGCGGCGCTCATCGCCTATGGCGTGGCGTTCATCGTCATAGAGAACGCGCGCGAGCGCAAGGCCCAGCGCGTGCTGGCCGAGCGCGCGTCCGGCAGGCACTTTGATGCCTCCAACCTGCAGATGAGCGTGACCGAGCTGGCCGACTCCGAGGCCCGCGTGCAAGAGATCTCCGAGCTGGGGTGGTTCACGGCCATAGGCATCGGAATCTTCCAGGTGCTCTCCATCGTTCCGGGAACGTCGCGCTCGGGCTCGACCATCATCGGCGGGCTGCTGCTGGGGTGCTCCCGCACCGTTGCCGCGGAGTTCACCTTCTACCTGGCCATTCCCGTCATGTTTGGCGCGAGCGCGCTGCGCCTGGTCAAGTTCTTCCTCAAGGGCAACATGTTCGCGCTGCAGGAGCTTGCCGTCTTGGGGGCAGGCTGCCTCACGGCCTTCGTGGTGTCCCTGCTTGCCATACGCTTCCTCATGGGCTTCGTGAGGCGCCATGACTTCAAGCCGTTTGGCTGGTACCGCATCATCCTCGGCATTGCGGTGATCGTCTACTTTGCGCTCTTTGCGGCATAGCCGATACGTAGGGGTGGGACCCTTTCGTATCGCGCGATACGAAAGGGTCCCACCCCTACGTATCGGATAAGGAGGAATCGTGACCAAGATTCTGTTTGTGTGCCATGGCAACATCTGCCGTTCCACGATGGCGGAATACGTGATGCGCCATATGGTGGCCGAGCGCGGCCTCGAGGGCTTGGTGACCTGTGACTCCGCCGCCACGAGCACCGAGGAGCTGGGCAACCCCGTCCACCCGGGCATCCAGCGCGTGCTGGCCAAGCATGGCGTGCCCTGTGGGAACCATCGCGCGCGCCAGATGACGCGCGCCGACTACGACCGCTATGACCTCATCGTGGGCATGGATGCCAACAACTGGGGAAACATGGTGCGTCTGCTGGCGGGCTCCGGGTGGGGCTGGGGAGACCCGAGCGCTGACGAGGTCAAGAGGGCGGACCCCGCAGGCAAGCTCCACCTGCTGCTTGACTGGTCCGACCATCCGCGCGACATTGCCGACCCCTGGTACACGCACGACTTCGAGACCACGTACGCCGATGTCGACGAGGGTTGCCGGACGCTTCTCGACGCCCTCGAAGCACAGGTGATACAGTAGTCGCATGCAAAGCGACCTAACGAGACGAGGGACCACATGGGACTTCTCCAATATGCCCGCAGCGCCAACTACAAGCGCTTCTATGGCGACCTCAAGGAGATAAGCAAGAAGAACCACAAGCCTGCGTGGCTGATGTTCATTGACGCAGGCGTCTGCTTCATCAAGTACCGCTCGGGCCTGCAGGACTACCTCAACTTCAAGTTCTACGAGAAGAGCGCGGCGGAGCGTGCCACCTATGTCACCACGGGTGACGAGTACTATGCCTACCAGTACCTTGCGGGCATCGAGTACGCGGAGTTCTTCTCGGACAAGATCAACTTCCACAAGAACTTTGCCAAGTACGCCCGGCGCGAATACTGCGCCCCCGATGATGGCCTGGAGGCCTTCGAGGCGTTCTGCGAGCGTCACCCCTCCTTTGTGAAGAAGCCGCGCTTTGGCCTGGGCGGCGGTGGCGTGGTCAAGGTCGACGCGGCCGACATCGCGGACAAGGCCGCCTTCTTTGAGCAGATGCGCGCAGACGACGAGTTCGTAGAGGAGCTGGTCGTGCAGGACCCGCGCTGGGAGGCTCTTTCGCCCAGCACCAACACGCTGCGCGTCATGACCTTTGCCCACAACGACCAGTCCCGCGTGGTGATGGCGGTCGCGCGCGTGGGCAGCGGCGCGTCCATCATGGACAACTTCCACCAGGGTGGCATGGGCGTGCTCATCGACATGGACCGCGGCTGCCTGGTCGGCAACGGCTTTGACAAGAAGGTCAACGAGAGCCCCACGAGCGTGACGGGCGTGGTCTTTGATGGCTATCCCATCCCGTACTGGGATGAGGTCAAGGAGATGGTCTGCGAGGCTGCCCTGGTCAACCAGGGTGTGAACCTCATTGGTTGGGACGTCGCGCTTTCTGTCGACGGCCCGCTCATCATCGAGGCCAACCGCGGGCCGGGCTGGGACGTGACGCAGGTCCCCGCAAAGCATGGCCAGAAGGCCCTGCTCAACGAGATGCTGCGTGAGGTGGGCGCGCCGGAGCGTCCCTAGCCATGGAGCTTCTGGCGCCTGTGGGCGGACCTGAGCAGCTGCGTCTTGCGACGCACTTTGGTGCCGACGCCGTGTACCTGGCGGGCAAGCGCTGGGGCATGCGGGCGCGGAGCGACAACTTCACGGACGACGAGCTGGCAGACGCCGTGCGTTGGGCACACGGGCGCGGCGTCTCCGTCCACGTGGCGCTCAATGTGGTCATGAACGATGCCGATATGGACGAGCTTCCTTCCTACCTGCACCGATAATTTGCTATGCGTCTTGGCGGGCTTGACTATAGCCAGAACCCGCCTAGCATGATTGCGCGCGGTGCGGTGAC
>CADBRX010000051.1 GCA_902797175.1 uncultured Coriobacteriaceae bacterium
ATAGCCAACGGAGCGGCCCAGCCGCTCGACGCACGCGCGCTAGCCGCACCTTCCGCACCCGCTGCAACCGTTGCAGATAAGCTGCATACCGCACGTCTGGCAGCGCTCGCGAAACGTGGGATGGTACAGCTGCTCCTCGGGAATGGGAAGCCCCCACCCGTCCGTCAGCCGCCATTCGATGGCCCTGCCCTCGGTGCTCAGCCCGGACTTGCGTGCCTGCTCGCTCTGCAGATGCCCCTCAAGGTGATAGGTCCGTCCGTCCTTCACGAACACACGCCCCGTGCCGCAGAAGACGAAGGTGACGTCAGACTCGGCGCATTCGTCACGCAAAGCCTTCACCCACTCGTAGTGGCACGGGCGCGCCCCGCCGTAGTTCTCCCCGTCGCATAGCACCTGCTCTATCTGGCCTGTTGCCAGGTGCTCGCGTATCGAGACCGGCCCAATGAACGGCGCGCACATGATGCCCTTGTGCCTGAAGGGGAGGGCGAGCAGGAGTTCCCCAACCAGGGGAACGGCGCCTGGGGCATTCCCGTCCAGAAAACGGACGCGGACGGCAACCTCGTGGTCGACGAGAGCGGCGATCCGGTGATGGTGGGCTCGGGCTACTTCTGGCTGTCCTTCTACGACCAGTCCATCGATTCCCCCGAGTCGTTCGTGTTTGACACCGAGATCATCGCGGGCGGGAGCGTCGACGGAGGCAACACGCTGCACGTCAACCAATACGACCTCATGCCCGTCCTGGTCATGGGCGCGAACGAGACCGTCGAGGCGCCTGCCGATGACACCGCGAAGCCCGCTAACGCTCAGAAGCCAGCGACTTCGCTTCCCCAAACCGGTGATGTTGTCGAGCCTGCGACTGTCGCCCTGTTCCTGATCGCGGGAATATGCTTTCTGCTGGCGGGTTGTTTGAGACAGATAGTCTCCAATAGCAATGACTAACTGTCTCAACTGACCCAACGAATGAGGGCTTCGGGCCGTCTGAGACATCTGGGAGTCTAGAAAGGCACCTAGATGTCTCAGACGGCCCACTCGTGCGTTGAATCCTTTGCCAAGACGTGCGAGGATGATTGTCTGGCTGTGTCCAAACCGGGCTCTCACTATGCGAGAATGCGCAGGTAGATGGGCTTTCTCAGGGGCTGTCGTGGACAGCGCGTTGGTATCATGACATGGTGGGATGCGAGGAAAGGCGGTGCGACATGATCGACCAACGGAGCATAGGAGCGTTTCTGCGCGAGCTGCGGCAGGCACAGGGCATCACGCAAGAGCAGCTTGCCAGCGAGCTGGGCGTGAGCAACCGCTCGGTGAGCCGTTGGGAGACCGGCCGCACCATGCCCGACTTCGACCTTCTCATAGAGCTGGCCAAGCGTTACGGCGTAAGCGTCGACGAGGTCTTGGCCGCAGAAAGGAGCACTGGTATGGACACCCAGACCGAAGAGAGCCTCTACCGCATTGCTGACTACACCAACAACGAGCGCGACGCGTTTACGAAGCGCCTTCATGTGATGTTTCTGGCGAGCGTCGTGGCATTCGCCGTCTTCGTTGCCTTGTATCTGCTTGGGCTTGCGGAGTCGTCGCCGTATGAATTCATCGCAGGCGTGTGTCTGGGGGTGTGCATGGGGATGCTCGTTGTCGGCGCCATCTACACGAGCGCCTATGGCAGCCGCATCCGTGCCGCCAAGATGCGTCTCCTCCATCGGAAGGCGGCGTAGGGGAGTCATTCATCAACCGCAGCCAGACATGCGTGCGCCCCGTGGCGATAGCCGCGGGGCGCTTTTGCGTGACGATTGCTTTGTTGTGAGGGCGTTCCCTTGCGCTAGTCATCATCCTCGTCGTTCAGGTGCTCCGCGGTTAGTGACAGCGTCGCGCATACATCGCGCGAACGAACGCCTCAGGGTCGTTGCGATACGCGGGGCACACGTGCTTTCCAAGTTGCAGGCCATGGTGGGGCAGATGGTGACCGAGACCGTGTCCCCATTTGGCATGCCGCTCGCCATGCGTCCCTCGGCTTCGAGGGCCTCCAGCTCGTCATAGTTCACGATGACACCATACCGCGCAAGGTGACTGATGAAGGGGTTGCTCTCTGGGAACACGTCGAGAGCGCTCATGGCGAAGAGTTCCAATGACGAAAAGGCGGCGCAGGTGCGCCTGAGCGTGTTGTAGATGACGAGCCCGTCGACTCCCTGCACCTTTGCGGAGACGTTGTAGCGCGAGACGTGCCAGCCAACCTCGGCGGCCGTCTTGGCAGGCAAGGTCTTGCCCTTTTCGCTGGTTGTCTTGGTCAAAACTGCCTCGCCCTCATCCGTCGAAGCCTCTGTGCCGCAGAGGAGCATAGCATCTTTGTGCGCAAGGCCTGGTCACGTTATCCGTGACTCAAGGGGTGTCACCCGATTGGAGCAAGGGGCAGTGCGTGGGGAAGCCTAGTAGTCGAGAAGCCTGCCGTAGTCGCTCCACTCGCCGAACATCTCGCCCTTCTTTGTGTGGGCGATCAGGTTTGCAAGGGCGGTCTCGTACGACTCGGGGCTCCTCGTCTTGCTGAAGGCCACGTTGTAGGCGCGCACGCGCTGGTAGAGCGGAGGGAAGCTCTTGAACGTGGACCAGCAGCGCGCCCTTTTCAGGGCGGCCTCGATGTCGGGGTCGACCTTGAAGCTTCGCGGCCCCATGGGCGGCAGCACGGCACGCCCGGCGTCGGTCATCAGCCCCAGTTTCTCGAGCCTGCGCACGCGCTCCTTGTTGAGCTCGGTCCAGGGGCTTCTTGGCTTTCTTGGACTAAACCGCTGAAGCGAGGTTTCCTCTACGACCTTCCAGACGCTATCGACCCAGCCAAAGCACAGCGCTTTTTCCACAGCATCGAGGTACCAGAACGTGCCGTCATTGGTTGGCCTGCCACGTCTGGTTGCCAGCCAGCATTCGCGCTCGGTTTCGTGGTGGTGCTCGAGCCATGTGCGAAACATGGCGCGATCGGTGACGTGCGTGAGTATGTTCGTGGGTTCGATTGCCATGACCAGCATTATACGGCCTCGGGCGCACGCTTGCTCAGCCGTCCGAGGCGCTCTGGTGCAGAGCGGGCATGACAAAAAGGGAGCAAATCCTCCCCTGAAGGCAGCCCGTAAGGAAAGGCATCGCCAAGAACGTGTCGACACCTCATCGCTCGGAGGGGCGAGAAACGTGGCATGATTGGAAGGGGCCCGTTGTGTCAGCGCTACAATGACGGGCATATGCAAGTGAATGACCGAGGAGGCTGATGAGCATGCCCCACAATGACCTTCGAACCCTCGTTACACGCCGCACCTTCTTGAGGGGCCTTGGGCTGATGAGCGCCTCGGCTGCGTTGTCGGCGTGCGCGGGCGGGGGGCAGGGCGCTGCCCAGACGACGGTTGCGCCCCTGCTTGCCATCATCCACACCAACGATACCCATGGGCATGACGTGGCGGTGGAAGCAACCGAGGACGTTCAGGGCAACTTCTCCATGGCGGCAGTCGCAGCCCTGAGGGACGAATGGGTAAAGAAGGGCTACGAAGTGCTTCTCGTTGACGCTGGCGATGCCACGCAGGGCATGCCGCTCGTCGACACCTCAAAGGGAACGCCGGCCATCGCGTTCATGAATGCCTGCCAATACGACTTCATGGTCGTCGGCAACCACGAGTTTGATTGGGGCCCCGAGGCGCTTGCGGCAAACGAGGAGGCGGCAGAGTTTCCCTTCCTTTCGGCAAATGTCCTTGTCAAGGAGACGGGCGAGCGTCGCTTTGCGCCCAACAAGGTCTTTGAGCTGACGGATGGGACCAAGGTTGGCTTCTTTGGGCTAACGACGCCAAGCACTCTGACCACCACAAGTCCGCGGAACGTGAAGGACTTCTCGTTCCTGAGCAAGGATGACCTCGTCGCATGTGCGCAAGCCCAGGTAGACGAACTGCGCGGTCAGGGATGCGCGCTGGTCATCTGCGTTGGGCACCTTGGCAACGAAGAGATCAGCGAAAGCACGAGCAAGATGGTGATCGAGAACGTGACGGGCATCGATCTCTTCATTGACGGGCACGACCATAGTGAGGTTCAGGAGGATGTCGCTGGCACGCTCCTTGTCGAGACGGGCTGCTTCTTGCATAACATCGGCGTCGTGGCGATCGACGAGGGCGTTCCGACGGGCGAGCTCGTCGCTGCGGGAACGTACGATGGCATCGACGATGCCGTCCAGGCCATCATCGATAAGGAAGACGAGCGCGTAAGCAGCGAGATGAACGTGGTCTTGGGATCGACGCCTTACTTTCTTGACGGAAACCGCGATCCGGGCGTACGCACGCAGGAGACCAACCTGGGAGACTTTGTTGCCGACGCATACCGTTGGATGGCCTCGACGGAACTGGGATTTGAGGTTGACTCTGCCATCATCAACGGTGGCGGCATCAGGGCTTCGATCGAGAAGGGCGACATCTCGCTGGGGATCATCAAGACCGTGAATCCCTTCAACAACGACCTTGGCGTTGTCAAGGTGACGGGAGCGCAGCTTCTGGAGGCCCTCGAGGCAGGATGCCAGGCAATCGGCACGGACAGTGCCATGGGAGGATTTCCGCAGGTGTCGGGCATAACGTACACCATCGACGCCTCGGTGCCTTACGAGGGAGGCCAGGCGTATCCCGACTCGGAGTATCTCGCTCCGGCAGCCCCTGGGACACGTGTGACGATAACTGACGTTGCGGGCCGTGGTTTTGACGAGGGGGAGACCTACACGCTTGCCGCCTCAAGCTTCCTCTGCGAAGGCGGCGACACCTACTATGCCTTCAAGGCTGCGGCAGAAGCTGAGCGGCCCGTGACCTTTGGCTTTGACTACGAGGCGCTCGTGGGCTATCTCGTTGAGGGTTGTGGCCACGAGGTTCCCGCACAATATGAAGGCCCACAGGGGCGCATCACGATTACTGGTCTTGAGTAGGAGCAGGGCGGGTGGGGTTCTCCCGTCAAGAAAGAGGGAACAAATCCTCCCACAAACGAGCCTATAAGCCGGGTGAGCGGGTGTTCTTGCCAGATAGGAGGGAACAAATCCTCCTATACATGTGACCCATGACTCGAGTCGCGCCCAATGAGGACTCAGCTTAGGAGAGACTGCGTCTTGGGGTCGGGCCGCACGGCAAGGCTCACCTCACCTGCATCGATGATCGCGACCCTCGTATCGGTCTCGGGCAGGAAGGTGTTGCGCGTCGAGGCGATCCCAAACATGAAAGGGCCGTCGTCGGTCTCTGCGTACACCTCGGCCCGCTGTGGCACGACGCCTGTAATGCGGGCAACCTGGACGGTGAGGTCTCTCTGCTTGAGCAGTCCGCGCAGTTCGCGGTCGCAGCCATATGCATCGTCATACCAGGTCTTGATTCGCAGGCAGACAAAGGGCATGAGCGAGCAGATGGCGACAAACGCAAGGGTCGAGATCACCGGTGCGTTGTTGACCATGGCGTTCGCGGCGCCCGTAAGAAAGAGCAGGCCGCCAAGCAGTACCATGGTTGTGACGGGGATGACCAGCAAAAACACGACAGGCCCGATTCCCTGGTGCCGCGGCGTGAACATGACCAGATGGGGATTGTCCATAAGAACCTGTCGTTCATTCTCGGTTAGGGGTCGTGCCACGGTGTGCCTCCTTGCGGCCTGGCTGCCATCGGGTCTGTTGCCGCATGATCGGGTCATCCCTTAGGGTACCATCCCTCAGCCTGGCTCAAAGGGGTCCCATCGTTATGTGTCAAGGTGAGCGCCTCCCAAACGCTGTGGCGTGCAAGGCGTGGATGCTTATCGTGTCAACACCCGCATCTGCAACGTGCGCGCCGTCATTTCTTACGTAGACTATCTTGGTGAAACACAAGGGAGAAGCACCTGTCGTCCCGACAGGCGTGAAAGGACCGCGAGAACATGCCAACACTCCACATTGCCCAGGGAATCCTCTTGCCCTTTCTGGGGACCAGCCTCGGCGCGGCCATGGTGTTCCTTCTCAAGCGCGAGATTCCGCCCGAGGTGCAGAAGGTCCTTACGGGTTTTGCGGCCGGCGTCATGGTCGCGGCGTCCTTCTGGAGCCTGCTCCAGCCTGCGCTGGATGCCAGCGAGCACCTGGGAAGGCTCTCGTTTGTGCCCGCTGCCGTGGGCTTCATGGTGGGCAT
>CADBRX010000052.1 GCA_902797175.1 uncultured Coriobacteriaceae bacterium
GGGTTCGAACCCGCGACCTCCACCTTGGCAAGGTGGCGCGCTACCAACTGCGCTAAGCCCGCGAACGCAAGGAGTATTATGCATCGTATTACCGCATGATGCAAGAGGGATTTTTGATTTGACGAACTTTTTCTGAAGACCGCAGGTAGCAGGCTTGTCAGACATGAAGAAGCTTCACGATGCGCACAAGGGTGCCCGTTCCGCTTGGCTTGGGCTCGATGGTGACCGAGTCTGCCAGAAGGCGCATGAGCGCGATGCCGCGGCCCCGCTCTGCTCCCGCCTCCACAGGGCCGTCCGCCTTCTCCGCCGAGAAGCCCTCGCCACAGTCGGTCACCACGACGACCGCGCGGTCGGGATACTGCGCCACCTCGACAAGCGAGCAGCCATCTGCGTGGTCCACGGCGTTTCCCATGGCCTCCCCCACCGCAAGCCCCATGTCGAAGGCCTCGTCCTGAGAGAACGGCATCCGGGCGAGCAGCTCTCCCACGTGCTTGCGCGTGGCAGCCAAATTGGCGGGATCGATGCGCAGCACCGTGCGCCAAAGCGGCAGCACGGAGGGATCGAGTTCAGGAACGGAGGGCCGCGCGCCCGCAGCTGACACCGGGAGGAAGTCCACGAGCCGGGCGATGGTGAGGGCCCGCAGCACGTTGGGCGACACGTTGGTCAGCGAAAGCAGGCCACCCTTGCTGCGCATGCGGCGCACGGCGCTCACCACGAGTCCCATGCCTGCGGAATCCATGTACGAGGTTGCCGCGAGGTTGAGCACGATGCGCTTGCACCCGTTCTTGATGAGTGCGTCGAGGGTCCTCCGCAGCGGTGCCACGGACGTGACGTCAAGGTCCCCCTCAACGGGGACAAGCACTATGTTTGACTGACCTGCCATATAGGGTTTGTTCCCCAGAGAGGTGCGGCGTATACCCACCCCGCCGCATGCCGACACGAAAAGGGATGCAACCTCCTCGCATCAACCCATCGCTTCGGCTCTTCGCATCGACCGGCCGAAAGGGACGCGCCCGTGGTCAGTCGCTCACTCGCTGGAGCCGACCTCGTCAAAGCGCAGGGCGACAAGCGCCACGTCATCCTCGAGGTTGCGTTCGGTAAAGGCGTCCAGCTCCGCAAGCAGGCAGTCGCAGAGTCCCGGCACGCCTGCCGACGCATGGCGCACCACCGCGTCACGCAGACCGTCCTCGCCAAAGAAGCGGCCATCGCGCGCACGCGCCTCGGTGGTGCCGTCGGTGTACAACAGCAGCACATCGCCTGCGCCGATGGTCACCGTGCCATTGCGGTAGGTCATCTCGCGGAAGGCCCCCACCACGCCCGACTGCACGTCGAGCATCTGGAGCTCGCGGCGGCGCGCGCGCAGGAGTATCGCGGGCGGGTGGCCCGCGGAGCAGTAGGTGAGCGTGCGCTTGGCGAGGTCGACCACGCCCACGAAGAGCGTGGCAAAGGTCTCCAGGCGCGAGAAGCCCAGCAGGAAGTCGTTGAGGAGGCGCACCATGTGGGCGGGACGCATCCCCTCCCAGGAGTACGCCCCAAGTGCGGTCTTGACCGCCGCCGAAACCGACGCGGCCTCCACGCCCTTGCCCGACACGTCGCCCATGATCACGCACGCACGGCGCCCCGGAAGGCGGATCAGGTCATAGAAGTCGCCGCCCACAAAGGCGGCTGCCGTCGCCGAGGAGTAGCTCCCCTCCGCCGTGATGCCCTCCACCTGCTGGAGCTCGTTCTTCATGCCCGTCTGCAGCGCCTGCGAGATGCGCCGGTCCTGCGTGCGGGCCTCCTCGCCGCGCGCGGCGCTCACCAGGTCGCGGGCAAGCATCTGCAGAAACGCCATGTCAAGGTCGTCGAAGGGTTCCTCGTCCTTGTCGCGCAGGAAGAGGCATGCGCACCGCTCGCCCGCCACCTTTCCCGCATCGAGCAGCACGGCGATGCTCGGCTCCCCCACCTTGGCAAGCCATCGGGAAAGGCTCGCGTCCTCGGCGAGCGCCACCACCGACACGCTGTCCTCAAGGGCTTCTGCAGAAGTCGCCAGGGACGACAGCTCCACGGGCACCTCGCACGTCCCCGCATGGGGAAGCTCCGCCATGAACGCGTGCGTTCGGGGATTCTCGTGCAGCGGGATCGCGATCGACGCGACTTCCGCTGCGGCGCGACCCAGAGCCGCGTTGACGTCGTCCTCCGTGAGCTTCGCGTGCAGGAGCAGCTCCTCGCGGATCTGCGACGAGACGTCGCGCAGCGTGGCCTCGCGCTGTGTGCGCAAGGCCGAAAACGCCCCCACGAGCTGTACGGACAGGTACTGCGCCACGGCATCGAGCAGGTCGGCGTCCTCCTGCGAGAGGGGGTGGGTCTGCCGCCAGCCCACCTCGATGAGCGATACCACCTGGTTGCCAAACCAAACCGGGATGGCGTAGAAGCTCTGGAAGGGCGGGAGGGCCTCCACGCTGACGCGATGCACCTGGCCCGTGGCCTCGTCCAGCACCTCGCGCTCGTCCAGCCGTCCCCTGCGCAGCTCCTCCGCGGCCGGTGCCTTCACGTGCAGCCTGAGCGTGTGGCCCACATGCGTGGCAAGGGAGTCGATGGCACGGTCGAAGGCTATGAAGCGCACGATATGCACGCCGCTCAGGCTCTGGCTCACGCCTCGGAGGTGGTAGCCGTCCTGTTCGGCGAGGTAGACGATGGTGCCCCATGCGTCCATGGCGTCGCAGATCTCTTCCAGCACGCGCGAGAACAGCGTCGCCACGTTGGTGGAGTCAAGCGTGTCGAGCACGATCTTGAGCGTTCCCGACAGGCGCCGGTTGGCACGGCGGAGCTCCTCCACCACGCGCTCATGCTCCTCTCGCGGAACCCACCCCTCCTGAGCAAAACCGGGCATGCCGCCCCCGTCCCCTTGCAAAATGGCTGAACACCTGACGATTCTACTACGAGCGGCAGGCGGCAGGCCCATAGGGCGCGGGGCGAATCCTGGTCAAAGGAGCCTTTGTCCTCCAACCCCAAAAACAGGCTCGACGCATAGCAAAAGACCCCCGTCCGCTTGGACGAGGGTCTGCTCTTGCGTGGTGTCGGAGGCGGGACTTGAACCCGCACGCCCGTTGATTAGGCACTAGCACCTCAAGCTAGCGCGTCTGCCAATTCCGCCACTCCGACA
>CADBRX010000053.1 GCA_902797175.1 uncultured Coriobacteriaceae bacterium
CCCATCTTGCGGGTGACCGACCAGCAGATGCCCACGGGGATGCCGAGGTGGAAGACCGCCTCGCCGATGAGCCACAGGAAGTGGTTGACGCCGCTCCAGAAGACGGACATGGAGGCGAGCGTCGCGTTGCCGTCGGGCCCAAAGTAGGGCATGTCGCCCAGGACGTTGCGGAAGCCGAGGATGAGGCCGCCGGTGATGATGGCGGGGATGAGGGGCGCGAAGACCTCGGCGATGGCGCCCATCAGGCGCTGCAGGGGGTTGCCCTGCTGGGCGGCGATGCGCTTGGCCTCGTCCTTGCTGACGCCCTCGATGCCCGAGATGGCGACAAACTCGTTATAGAAGTCTGACACCTCGTTGCCGATGATGACCTGGAACTGTCCGGCCTGGGTGAAGCTGCCCTTTGCGGACTTGAGCGCCTCGATGGCGGGGACGTCTGCGATGCTGGGGTCGACCAGCGTGAAGCGCATGCGGGTGACGCAGTGCGTGAGTGCGGCGATGTTCTCCTTGCCGCCGACGAGGCGCAGCATCTCTCGCGCGTCGTTCTCGAACTTGCCCATGGTTTTCCTTCCTCTGGGAGATCCTGTCAAAAGACGGGGCGCCTCCGTCTGCAGAATCGCTTGGCCGCTTTGGGGCCTTGCTCTTCTCGACTTCTATAATGGACTGCAAAACAGGGCCTAACAACTGTAAGTTATTTGGTCTTGGGCACGTCAGATAATGTGGTGTTGCGCCAGGGAGGACATGCCGTGAAGGCCATCTATTACGACATCTACAAGGCCCTGCGCGACAAGATCATTGCGGGCGTCTATCCCTACCAGAGCTACATCCCCTCCGAGCTTGCCCTCATCGACGAGTACCAGTGCACGCACAACACGGTGCGCAAGGCCCTGCAGGTGCTGACCATGCACGGCTTCGTGCAGCCCATTCGCGGCAAGGGCGTCAAGGTCATCTGGCAGCCTGGCAAGCGGACGCGCTTTGTGCTGGGAGACATAGAGACCATGCACGAGGCGGCATCTCGAAACGGCCTCGAGGTGTCCACGCAGGTGAGGGTGTTCGAGCGCATCGTCTGCGACCGGTCTGTTGCCGAGCTCACGGGCTTTCGGGTGGGAGACGAGCTTGTCCGCGTGGAGCGCGTGCGTCGCTTTGACGGCGCGAACCTCATCTTTGACAAGAGCTGCTTTCTTGCCTCGTGCGTGGAGGGCCTCACGCCCGAGATCGCGGCGTCTTCCATCTTCACCTTCCTCGAGGGAGAGAAGGGCATGACCATCACCACCTCGAATCGCACCATAACCATGGAGTACGCCACGGCAGAAGACCGTGAGGTGCTTGACCTTTTGGACTTTGACATGCTGGCGGTGATGGAGAACCGCACCTTCAACAGCGAGGGCATCCACTTCGAGACGACCCAGTCACGCCATCGTCCTGACTACTTCTCGTTCATGACGACCGCCGTCCGCGGCTACTGACAGGCGAAACAGGCAACGCCGTTGGGCGTTCCGCCTGTCAGGATTCTCCAAACGTGTCGCCTTCTCAACCGATTGCGCCAAAAGTGCGCGCGACGCAAGGGCGTGCCGTATGGTCATGCTGTTAAAAAGACTCAAGGGAGGATTTCCATGGCAGACCAAGACCTGAGTGCGCGCATCCAAGACCTGCTCTCGAAGATGACGCTCGAGGAGAAGTGCGCCCTGCTTTCGGGCGACACGCCCTTCACGACCCTCGCGATTTCGCGCCTTGACATTCAGGCGCTCACCTTCTCGGATGGCCCCCACGGCATGCGCCATCAGGGCGAGGGCGCCAACCATCTGGGCATTGGCGGCTCTGACCCGGCGACGTGCTTCCCCACGGCCGTGACCGTGGCAAACAGCTGGGATCCCACGCTCGGCGAGCGGCTGGGCGAGGCGTTGGGCCAGGAGGCCGCCACGATGGGCGTCTCCTGCGTGCTCGGCCCTGGCCTCAACATCAAGCGCAGCCCGCTCTGCGGTCGCAACTTTGAATACTTCTCCGAGGATCCCTACCTTGCCGGCAAGATGGCCGCAGGCTACGTCCGCGGCATCCAGGGGACGGGCCTTTCCGCCTGCCCCAAGCACTTTGCGGTGAACAGCCAGGAGACACGCCGCCAGGCCTCGGACTCCGTCGTGGACGAGCGCACCATGCGCGAGATCTACCTCACGGGCTTTGAGATCGCCGTCAAGGAGAGCGCACCCAAGACCATCATGACCAGCTACAACCTGGTCAACGGGACCTATGCCAACGAGAACGAGCACCTGCTCAAGGACATCCTGCGCGACGAGTGGGGCTACGAGGGCTCCGTCGTCACCGACTGGGGTGGCTCCAACGACCATGTGGCGGGTGTGCGTGCCGGCTCGACCTTCGAGATGCCGGGACCGGTGCCCGATGCCGTGGGCGAGCTGGTGGCGGCCGTGCGTTCGGGCAAGGTCTCGCAGGCAGACGTTGACGCCCGTGTGAGCGAGGCGCTCTCGCTCATCCTCTCCACGCGCCCCGCGGTGGAGGCCGCGCGCGGGACGTCCTTTGACGTCGACGCCCACCACGAGCTCGCTCGCGCGATAGCCGCGCAGGGCATCGTGCTGCTTCAGAATGGCGAGGCGCGTGAGGGCGGGGCGCTCCTGCCGCTGGCCTCGGGCACGCGCGTCGCGCTCGTCGGCGACTTTGGCGACAAGCCACGTTATCAGGGCGCGGGCTCCTCGCTTGTCAACTGCACCAGGCTCGACACGCTGAAGGGCTGCCTTGAGCAAACCGCTGAGCTGGACTTCGTTGGCTATGCGCAGGGCTTCCAGCGCGGTGGCACCACCACGACGGCCCTGGTCAACGAGGCCATCGGCCTGGCGCGCGAGGCGGACGTCGTTATCATGGCGATGGGCCTGGACGAGGCCGCGGAAAGCGAGGGGCTTGACCGTGCGGGCATGACGCTCGACTCGAGCCAGACCGAGCTGCTCGCGGCGGTGCATGACGCCAACCCCAACGTGGTCGTGGTGCTCCACGCAGGCAGCCAGGTCGAGACAGACTGGACGGAGCATACGACGGCAGTGCTATACGCGGCCCTGGGTGGCCAGGCAGGCGCGGCGGCCACGGTCGACGTGCTGACCGGCAAGGTCAACCCTTCTGGCCATCTGGCGGAGACCTGGGTGCGCACGCTTTCGGACACCGTCACCGCGGGGCGCTTCCCCTCGGACGACTTTGCCTCCGAATATCGCGAGGGCCTTTACGTGGGCTATCGCTATCACCAGAAGGCGGGCGTGCCCGTGGCCTATCCCTTTGGCTTTGGCCTCTCCTACACCACCTTCGCCCTCTCCGGCCTTGCGGTAAAGACGGACGCCGCGGGAAAGCCCGCGGCCGTGAGCTTCACCCTGGCCAATACCGGCGACCGTGACGGTGCTGAGGTCTGCCAGCTCTACGTGGGCAAGCGCGACGCCGAGGTCTTCCGCCCGATGCGCGAGCTCAAGGGCTTCAAGAAGGTCTTCGTCAAGGCGGGAGAGAGCGTCAAGGTCAGCATCGACCTTGACGACAAGGCCTTCCGCTACTGGAACGTCAAGACGTCTGCCTGGGAGGTCGAGGGTGGCACCTACGAGCTCTGCGTGGGCACCTCCTGCGAAGACCTTCCCCTCGTGGCGGAGGTCGAGCTTGCGGGAACGGGGGCTCCCAACCCCTACGAGGACCTTGGCCTCTCTTCCTATGAGTCGGGTAAGGTGGCCAACGTGGATGACGACCAGTTTGCCGCCCTTCTGGGACGCGCTCCCGAGGCTGGAAAGGTCCAGCTCGACCGCAACCTCTGCTTCCGTGACTTCACGCACAGCCGCAGCCCCCTGCTTGCGCTGATTGGTCTTGTGGTATCGCAGCTTGTCAAGCGTTCCGAGGCCAAGGGCACGCCCAACCTCAACGCGCTCTTCATCTACAACATGCCGCTGCGCGCCCTCGCCAAAAACGCTGGCCAGTTCTTCTCGATGGGCGTCGTGGACGCGTTCGTCCGCGAGGCCAAGGGCTGGGGAATCGCAGGTGTCATTCCCGCTCTTGTCGTGAAGCTGCTGACGGGCAGGCACTTTGTCCTCGTCTGGGCGCTTTGGGTGCTCGTGCCCATCGTCGGCGCCGTCCTGGCGCACCTCTTCAGGAGCTCCAGGCTCAAGGCGAGCCTCGCAAAGGCCGGCAAGTAGCGACGCACCTCCGTAAATCAACCGATACAAAAGGGTGCATCCCTTCCGTATCGCAGACAGGAAAGGCAGACACCATGGCATTCAGCGAGTGGAAAGAGCAGCACCAGGCACTCTGGGAGTTCATCCTCTTCAGCATCTTGTCCAATGTATCGACGGCAGCGCGCTTTGTCGTGACGTGGATCGGCACGGCGCTCACGGGAGGGGCGGGCATGGCCGTCGTCTTCTGCGCGGAGCTGGCGTCACAGGTGGTCAACTACTTCGTGCAGATGAAGTTCGTGTTCAAGAGCACGGCCGACTTCTCCAAGTCCGCCCCCAAGTATGCGGTGCTGGCGCTCATCATCATCGTCATGAACTCTGTCATCGTGCCGCGCGTGGGCCAGCTGCTCATTGGCATGGGCGTCGCGGCAGGCGCCGTCAACGGCGTCATCGTGCCGGTTGCGGGAACGCTTCTTGCCGTCATCATCAGCTTCCCACTGCTCAAGTTCTGGATCGCTCCTGACGACAAGTAGGCACGGGCCCCAAAGGGGATGCCCTTGGTTGAATGCGAGTTCAGCACGGCGCGATTCGCCGTCGTCGCTTTAGCGACGTCGATGCGAATCGCGCGGCTGGCTGTTTGAGCAGGCAACCAAGGGCATCCCCTTTGGGGCGACGCCTTAGTTTTGCTCTTCCTCTATTGGCCTGTTGTAGGACTTGTCGGCGCCCAACACCTCGATGAGCACCTTGCTGCGGTACCTAAGCTCGCTCGCGTCGCAGTTGAAGATAAAGACGAGCACGTTCTGCCGGTACTTGATGTCGGCGTAGACGTCGGGGTTGCCTGCGCGGGAGATGGCGGTGGCGAGCCCGTCGCCCACGTTTTCCGCCTTGCCGACGTAGATGCCGCGGTAGTTGGTGAAGTTGAGGTCGAGGTCGAGCTTGCCGTAGGTGGCGATGGCAAAGATGCCGGGTGCGTCAAGGACGCGCAGGCACTCGGCAATCTCCTCGTCCGAGCCGCTCAGCCGCTCGGAGAGCTTGGGCAGCGAAGTGCGCATGTCGGCGCTCTTGAGCACGATCTGCCGCGCCTCGTCGAGGGCCCGTGCCGCCTCGGTGGCGCTGCGGACCTGTGCCGAGGTGGCGTCACGCCCCGGCGCGAAGACCGTCGCGGTGCTGGACGCGATGCGCATCGCCTCGTCGGCAGACTGGCGGGCCCGCGCCAGGTGGTCGTCTATGCCAAGCTTGTCGCTGGTCTCGCCCACGAACTTCTGGGCAGCGGAGGCGGCCCTTCCGGCATCGTCAAGCGCCTGCTGGAGCTCGTCGGGATGGTCCTTCACAAACTTGTAGCTGTCGGCAATGACGCTCGCCACCTTGAAGGCGACGGGAATGGCGGTCATCAGGCTCATGGAACCCTCCTTCTTGCTTGACTCTAACCTTGAGATTAGCATTTGGCCGATGCGTGCGCATCGATAACTTGGTGCCTGGTAGCTCGGTGTATCATCAGGAGCTGGTACGTCGTGGCGAAAGGATGGCCATGCAGCGCTTCTTCAAGTCTCTCTCCAAGCAGCAGAAAGAGGTCGGTCTCTATGCGCTCGCCCTCACGGTGCTGGGCATGGTGGCGGGCATGGTGCTGTGGCGCTCGGGCGGCGTCTTTTCCAAGGCGTGGGAGCTCATCTGTGCCGTGGTCGAGCCGCTGGCCTATGGCTTCATGCTCAGCTACGTGCTCAATCCCATCGTGACGCGCATCTCGCACCTGATCAGGCGCGGCGGCTTCATGGTGGGCCAGGGGGAGAGGCGGCGCCTCTTTGCCGTCATCATCACCGCTTGTCTCGTCTTTCTTATGCTCTTTGGCCTTCTGGCGAGCTTTGTGGTCATGCTGGCAAACGGGTTTTCCAGCATCAACATTAACTGGGCGTCGCTCGACGATCTGATCACTACCGCCAGGACCGACATTATGGGCTTTCTTGCCACCGTCCGTGCGCAGCTTGCGGAGTGGGGGCTCATCACGGAGGATGCCGAAAGCGGGCTTATGTCAGCCTTTACCAACGTCAAAAACGTTGCCTCCACGACGCTCTTCTCGGTCATCTTCACGATCTACTTCCTGTTGGACGGCGACCGCCTGCTGGGGTACTTCCACCGCCTGTTCTACAACCTCTTGGGAGATCAGGCAGGTACGGCGAGCATCCTTCTCGATGACGCGGACCGCGTGTTTTCGGGCTACTTCAAGGGACAGGCGCTTGACGCCTTCATCGTGGGGGTGCTTTCCGGCATTCTGCTGACGGTCGTGGGCGTGCCCTATGCCCCCGTCGTTGGCCTGCTTGCGGGTCTGGGCAACCTCATTCCCTACATTGGTGGTCCAGTTGGCTTTGGGTCGATTATCTTGGTCTGCCTCTCCGAGGAGGCGTGGTCCGCCATGGCGCTCGGCGTGATCGTGATGGCGATCGTGATGTTCGTCGACGGCAACATCCTCAACCCGCGCCTGCTTTCCAGCAGCGTCGAGGTGCATCCCATGCTGGTGGTCGCCGCGCTCATCGCAGGCGGTGCGGTAGGCGGCATCACCGGCATGCTGGTCGCCGTGCCGACGGCTGCGTGGCTCAAGATTCAGATTGACCGCTGGATGGAGGCAAACGAGGCGCGCAGGATGAGCCAGCTGGAGCAGGGTCCGCAGTCTGGGAAGCCTGAGCAAGGGGGCGGCCAGGAATAGAGGGCGGCGATTGCCCGAAGGAGGGTGCGCGCTTCCCGTTTTGGACGTGGCGCTACCCTCGCCGTGCCGCCTGCGTCGCCCTTGGGCCGCTGAGGGGCTGCTGTCATCTGCATGAGTGTCTCCCCGTGGTACAACTGACCCATGCCTTTATCCGAGCAAAACGCTAGGAGGATTGTTATGAGTCTGTGGAACACGCTCGAGACGCTCAAGGGTTGCACCTGGGTCGACCTCACTCATCCCCTCAACAACGAAAGCCCCTTCTGGAGCGGCATTCCCGAGGGGTCGGTCGAGCTCTGCAAGACCGTCTTTGACTACGACAACCCCATGCTTTGCTGCCGTATCCACACCTTCAAGTTCCCGGGGCAGTTTGGCACGCACATCGACTTCCCCAACCACTTCGTTGAGGGCGCCGCTGGCCCCGAGGCCTTCACCGTCGCCGACCACGTGCTGCCGCTCGTGGTGATCGACATCCGCGACAAGGTGGCGGAGAACCCCGAGTACGCATGCACGCTGGCCGACGTCGAGGCCTTCGAGGCCGAGCATGGCACCATTCCCGCAGGCTCCTTCGTGGCACTCTGCACGGGTTGGGGACATCGCTGGCCGAGCAACGACGCCCTCAACAACTTTGACGAGGAGGGTGGCGAGCACGCGCCTGGCTGGAGCCTGCCGGTGGTGCGCTTCCTCATCGAGGAGCGCGACGTGGCGGCCATCGGCCACGAGACCTTCGACACGGACGCCTCTCCCGAGGCCGTGAAGGAGGACGACCTCGCCTGCGAGCGCTTCGTTCTTGACTCTGGCCGCTTCCAGATCGAGCTCATGGACAACCTCGACCAGCTGCCAGCCACGGGTGCGGTCATCTTCATTGCCTACCCGCGCATCGAGGGCGCGACGGGTCTGCCCGTCCGTGCCTGGGCGGTCTTCGAGTAACGGCTTCTGCAGCGCCTCCATGGGTATTACGGGCGTCTGACTCGCAAGGGTCCCACCCCTATGAGTCAAATTGAACTGCCTCCCATTTCTTGGACACGAGAAATGGGAGGCTCTTTCATGGGTGGCTGGACGATGTACGACGAGAGGCTGAGGCGA
>CADBRX010000054.1 GCA_902797175.1 uncultured Coriobacteriaceae bacterium
CATGACGCTTCACCTGTGGCTCTCCTGCGAGGGCTGGGACGACATGGACCTCTTCATCAACATCCAGAAGGCCGCTGCGGACGGCACGTGGGTGCCGTGGCTCACGCTTGACGAGCCGCATCCCGGCGCGTGGGGCAAGTGCCGCGTCTCCCGTCGCGAGCTCGACACCAAGCTTTCCCGCGCGCATCGTCCGGTGCTCAAGAACACGAGCAGCCAGAAGCTCTCTGAGGGCGAGGTCGTCCCCGTGGACATCGCTATCGTGCCGACGTCGCGCGTCTACCACAAGGGTGAGCGTTTCCGCATCCAGATCGCGGGTCGCTACATCCGCGAGGGCTGGTTCGAGCCGCTGGCGTGGGACGAGGAGGCCAAGGGCACGCACGTGGTGCACACGGGCGGCCAGTATGACTCCTGGATCGAGATCCCGGTCATCCCGCCGCGCTACCAGGCGGGAGAGTACATCCATCGCTAAGTTCTGCATGTAACGCCCATCAAACGACGAAGAGGGGCCGCACGTTGGTGCGGCCCCTCTTTCTGCAAATGAGAGCAGTTTCCTAAGATAGACTCAAGGCATTGCTGAAAGGTCCTCACCAGACGGGAGTACGACATGCATGCGCGCAATCGTGACTGCAGACGGGCTTCGCAAGCTGGCCTTTTCCTGCATGGCGCAAAGCGCCTTCTGCGCGTGTCTGCGCGGGTGGCGCTTCCTGTCGTTTTGACCGTGCTCGTCGCGCTCTTGTCACCAGCGCGCGTCGCCAAGGCCGAGGGCCAAACGGTCCGCGTGGGCTACTACGAAAACGAGGTGTTTCAGGAGGGCGCCCACGAAGGCGCCGTAAAGACGGGCTACGCCTATGAGTACTACCGCAAGCTGTCGGAATACACGGGCTGGAAGTACGAATACGTGTATGGCAGCTACAGCGAGCTCTACCAGAAGCTCTTGGACGGCGAGGTGGACCTCCTTGCCGGGCTTGCCTATCGGCAGGATCGAGCAGACCTCATGGGCTATCCGCGCGCCCCAATGGGCCGCGAGGTGTACAACTTGGTGCGCCACGATGCCGACACATACATCACCTCTGACCCCGCGACGCTTTCCGGCAGGCGCATCGGCGTGCTGGACAGCGCCATGGTGGGGGTGCTCGACTCCTACCTCACCGAACAGGGTGTGGAAGCCGAGGTCGTCACCTATGCTGACTATGACGTGCTCTTCTCCGCCTTTGATGGCGGAGAGTTCGACGTGCTCGCGGTTGAGGGCAGCGGAGCCTACGACCGGCCGAACTCCGAGGTGCTGTGCTCCTTTGGCTCATCGGACTACTATCTGTGCGTCACAAGGGATCGGCCTGACCTTTTGGAGGAGCTCAATGTGGCCCAGGCTCAGCTGGCAGCCGAAGAGCCCAACTACCTCTATTCCCTTGAGCTCAAGTATTATCCGGTGACGCTCTCAAGCAGGGCACTCTCGGCCGCAGAGCGCACCTGGCTGGCCGAGCACGACAGTCTGCGGGTGGGCTATCTTGACCATTACCTGCCCTATAGCGACACCTCGGCCACGGGCGATCCCGTCGGCATGGTGAGCCAGCTCATCCCCCAGATTCTGGGTGCGCTCTCGGCAGAGGGGATCGAGGTGAGCTATCACGCCTACGAAAGCTACGACGACATGGTGGAGGCCATGTCTAACGAGGCAATCGACCTTGCGTTTCCCGTGGGCGGCGGGCTCTACTTCTCGGAGGAGAACGGCATCTACCAATCCACGCCCATTACCTCGACCACCACGGTTTTGATCTTTGAGGGTGACTTTGACGAGCAGACGACAGCGCGCTTTGCCGTCAACGAGAACAATCGCATGCAGCGCTATTTCGTGCTCACCAACTATCCTGAAGCACAGGTCGTTTCCGAGCCGTCCATAGAGGACTGCCTCAAGGCCGTCCTTGACGGCACGGCAACCTGCACCACGCTCAACGGAGCCCGCGCCAATGACATCCTACGCAACAGGGCCTTTCGCAAGCTCTCCACGCTTCAGCTGGACAAGAGCGACATTCGCTGCTTTGGGGTCGAGATTGGCAACGAAGGACTGCTCAAGCTGATCAACCGTGGCATCAGCGTTTTGGGAACGGACACGATTCAGGACATGGCCGTGCGCTACTCGCACGAGCTCTACTCCTCTTCGTTCTGGGATGCCATTGCAGACCACATGGCCCTGTTCGGCTCATTGATATTGTGCGTAGCTGCCCTGATCATCTTCTTGTTGGTTCGTGACGTGAGGCGCACGAGAGCCCAGATGCTCGACAAGGAGAGCGCTCGCCAAGCGTTGGAGGCCAAGAATCATGAGCTTGAGGCCAGCCAGCAGGCCCTTGCTGAGACGGGCGAGATCGTCGCGGACGCAGGCTTTGGCATCTGGCGCATCACTCTAGAAGAGGGACGGGCTCCGCGCATGGAGGCCAACGCAAAGATGCAGGAGCTTCTGGGCGTGAGCGGGCAAGGCCTCAGCGAAGAAGAGACCTATGACGCGTGGTACAGCCGCGTGGTAGAGGAAGACCTGCCCTCGGTGCACCGCAGCGTGTCCGAGATGCTGGAGGGACGTCTTTCCGAGAACACCTATCGCTGGAACCATCCCGAGCGCGGCGTCATCTACGTCCGTTGCGGTGGGGTGGCCAACATCCGCGAGGAAACGCGCCAGATGCTTCGTGGCTACCATGCCGACGTGACCGACATCGTGCGCGAGGACCATGAGCAGAAGGAGGCGCTCGCGCAGGCGCTTACGGCGGCCGAGCATGCCAACCACGCCAAGACCGAGTTCCTCAACAACATGTCGCACGACATCCGCACGCCCATGAACGCCATCGTGGGCTTCACGTCGCTGGCAGAGAGCCACCTGGACAACCCCGAGCAGGTAAGAGACTACCTAGACAAGATTTCCGTCTCAAGCCAGCACCTGCTTTCGCTCATCAACGACGTGCTTGACATGAGCCGCATCGAAAGCGGCAAGATGACCATCGAAGAATCCGAGGTGCACCTGCCTGACCTCATCCATGACCTTCGCACCATCATCCAGGCAAACGTGGCGGCCAAGCAGCTCGACCTTCTCATCGATACGCAGGACATCGTGAGCGAGGACATCATCACCGACCGCCTGCGCCTCAGCCAGGTTCTGCTCAACATTCTTTCCAACGCCATCAAGTTCACGCCCAATGGTGGCACCATCGGATTCCAGGTCATAGAGCATCCTACCCCAGCCACCGGCACCACCACCTTCGTGTTCCGCATCGAGGACACGGGCATCGGCATGAGCAAGGAGTTTCAGGAGACCATCTTCGACGCGTTCACCCGCGAGCGGACGAGCACGGTGAGCGGCATCCAGGGGACGGGCCTGGGGATGGCCATCACCAAGAACATCGTCGACATGATGGGCGGCACCATCACCGTGCAGTCGGAGGAGGGCGCCGGCAGCGAGTTTGTGGTGACGCTGCCCTGCAAGGTGAGCGGCAGCCCGGCCGACACCGAGCCCATCCCAGAGCTTGTGGACACGCGCGCGCTGGTGGTGGATGACGATGTGGACTCGTGCCTGTCGGTCTGTTCCATGCTGCGCAAGCTCGGGTTGCGCTCCGACTGGACCAACTACGGCAAGGAGGCCGTCATACGTGCCCGCGAGGCGCTTGACCAGGACGAGGCGTTTGGGCTCTACATCGTCGACTGGATGCTGTCGGACCTCAACGGCATCGAGGTCGTGCGGCGACTGCGCAAGCGCGTGGGGAGCGAGGCGCGGGTCATCATGCTCACGGCATACGATTGGGCAGACATTGAGGACGATGCCCGCGAGGCGGGCGTCTCCGCGTTCTGCTCGAAGCCCCTGTTCATGTCAGAGCTGCGCGAGGTTCTCGTGCCTGCGCCGCAGGACGAGGAGGCCGAAGTGCCACGCGATGCGGCGGAGTCGAACCTTGCGGGCAAGCGCCTGCTGCTGGCAGAGGACATCGAGACCAACCAGCTCATCGCGGTCACGATCCTGACTGAGCTGGGGCTGCAGGTTGACGTCGCTAACGATGGCACCGAAGCGGTGGAGATGGTGAGCAGCGCACCAGCGGGAACCTACGACGCCGTGCTCATGGACATCCAGATGCCGAACATGGACGGTTACGAGGCGGCGCGCCGCATCCGGGCGCTGGATGACCCCGCAAAGAGCGGCATACCCATCGTCGCGGTGACGGCCAACGCCTTTGAGGAGGATCGTCGCCTCGCCCTTGAGGCGGGCATGAACGGGCATCTGGCAAAGCCCTACAACATTCCGGAGATGGTGACGACGCTCGGGGTCATCCTCGGCTAGGTCGGGCGCGCCTGATCTTCTTGCCTTTAGTGAAAACAACCAAAACGAGTTGCCGTTCCCCCGCATGCCTTCATGCGTGGGAACGGTGCGTGCCGCTCCTTCCGTTCATACGATTGAAACACTGATATCTGCGCCGCAGGGCGCAGTACACGGAGAGGAGTATCACATGAAGGTTATGGCCATCTGCGCAGGTCGCAAGAACGGCAACGGCGAGATTCTCGCCAAGGAGGCGCTGCTCGGAGCACAGGAGATGGGCGCCGAGGTCGAGATGATCAACCTGTTTGACTACAACATCTTGCCGTGCACCGGCTGCGAGGGCTGCACCATGCAGATGGGCGAGGTCGCCATGGACCCCACCAAGAAGTACAACGGCTGCGTCCTCAAGAACAAGGACGACGTGGACGCCCTGGTCGCCGAGCTGCACACCTGCAACGGCATCATCTTCTCCGTGCCTA
>CADBRX010000055.1 GCA_902797175.1 uncultured Coriobacteriaceae bacterium
GGCCGGGTGGTTCATGCCGCAGTTGAGCACGTGCTCGCAGACGGTCTCGTCGATGGCGAAGATGCCGCCGATGGTGGGGCCCATGCCACCGCAGTAGCCAGAGAACGCGTCGATGGAGTCGAGCGTGACGTTGGCCGCGGCAAGCTCGCGCTCGATGGTGTCGATGCGGTACTGGAGCTGGTCCTTGGCGTGGTCAAAGCTGGCGAGCTCGGCGGGGTCGTGACGGACGTTGGCCTTGAAGACGGGCTCGGTGCCCTCAAAGACGGCGACCTTGGTGGACGTGGAGCCGGGGGAGAGCGTAAGGATGCGATGAGCCATGGGTGTTCCTCTCAAACGTTGGCTGACTGGGTACTGAGGCGGTTCGGACGAGTGCATGTCGGGATATGACATAAATCTGCAAACTAAAGGCTAAAGGCATATCTCTTACGTGAACATGGTAGCTGCACCTAAAAGGCGCTAACCACGGTGTAAAACTTTGTGCACGAGTACAAAGCCTGTTGAGGAGGCAAATCAGACAATTGACTAGTGCATTTAGAAAGACAGGGAACGGAAAGTCGCGCCCATGAAGTTGAGAACGGCCCTGAGCGAGCTCAAAGTGTCTGCGCACGTCTCTGGACGAGGCGTTGACCTGGAATCTGACGTCATCGCGGTACCCCACGACGGCGTTGCTCCCTCAATACCAGAGATGATTAGGCTCGTGAACAAGGGGCCGGCATCCGACGACGGGGCGTTTTTAGGCGTCACCCTCGAGCATGTGGGCAAGGCGCTCCCCGAAACCCTTCCGCGCGTGCCCGAGCGGCACGTCCTCATCGCCTCCGAGCTCTCGTGGGACGAGCTCTGCGAGTCCTTCTCGAAGCTGCCCAAGCTCCATGTCTACCTTGACCTGCAGCGCAAGCGCCTCTTCAGCGCCTTCCAGACCTCCTACGACATCCAGCGGTTTGCCGACAAGGCCTATGAGATCCTGGGCAATCCGCTCATGATCATCAACTCCGACCGGCGGCTCCTTGCCAGCGCCGGGTCCTTCCCCGAGAATCGTGCCGACGTCCTCGAGGAGATCAACCAGGGCTATGTCTCGGAGGAGGTCAACGCCGAGCTCGAGGCCGCGGGAATCCTTGACGACGTACGCCATGCGGGACATTCGATCATCTCCGAGAACGAGCGCTTCGGGCAGCGGTGGGTCACCTCCGTCATCACCTATCACCACATGGAGATGGGTCGCCTCGACATGCTCGAGCTCGACCGCATGGTGAGCGACACCGACCTCGAGCTCGTGGACTTTGCCGGCTCCCTCGCAGGCATCATGATCGACAAGCTTGGCCTCGCAGGAAAGCGCGCGGGCTCTGGCTCATCCGTCCTTGACGACATACTCTCGAATTCGCTTGCCAACGAGAAGACCATGCGCGCCCAGCTCGCCCTGAGCTCCATGCCCCTGGACGACACGTATGCCCTCGTCCAGCTGGTAGGGGAGCGGGACCTCGCGCGCGCCCACATCCAGCTCATCGCCTCGCGCGTTACCCACGCCTTCCGCAACAGCCTTTGGACCATACGTGACAACCGACTTGTGGTGCTCATCGCCCTTGGCCAGCGCTCGACGAAGGGATGGGATGCCTACGGACGGGCGGAGCGCGTCTTGGGCAAGCGCAAGGAGTTCGTCAACACCCTCGAGCGAAACGGCCTCCGTGCCTACGTGAGCGAGCCCTTCGAGCAGCTCGGGCTCGCACCCGCACGCTACCAGCAGGTGGTCTCCCTCGTCTCCTCTGGCATCAGCGACCAGCCCATCACCTTCTTCTGGAGGCACCGTTACGAGGTGCTCACCAGCCTGGCCCAGACGTTTGGCGAGGTCGACATGATGCTCGACAAGCGCGTCGTCGCCATGAGCCTCTACGACAAGGAGCACGGCACCGCCTATCTCGAGACCGCCTGCCGCACCGTCGAGTTTCCCGGAAGCCCCGCAGAGGCTGCCAAGGCCCTCAACGTCCACCGGAACACCTACTTCTACCGCGTCAACAAGATCTCAGAGCTGTTCTTCATCGACCTGAGATGCGGGGAGGACCGGCTCGCCGTCGCCTTCTCCACACGCGTGCTCGACGGCATGGGCGGAACGGTCCTCTACGACGTCGAGCATATGCCCGAGCTTTGGCAGCGCGGCATTGCGCGAAGGACTTAGGCTTTCGCACAGCATGGGCACCGTTACTGCATATGTCACTCGTGCCCTTTCAAACGATTGCACAACGTGATACCCCATATTCTTTATCTGATTTGCAAGTAATTTGGTCAAAGAACTGATTTACGGAGAGGGGAGCAGCATGACCAAGATTCTCGGCGTTTCGTTTGGCACCAAGAACGGCAACAACGACTCCATCTGCAAGGAGGTCCTCAAGGGTGCCCAGGAGGTCGGCTGCGAGGTTGAGTTCATCCGCGCACAGGACCTCGAGATCAAGCACTGCACCGGCTGCATCGCCTGCGTCAAGTCGCTCATGAGCGGCCGTGGCAACCTCTGCATCCACAAGGACGACTTCGACTGGCTTGCCTGGAAGATGTTCACCTCCGACGGCATCATCATGGTCGACCCGATCTTCGAGACC
>CADBRX010000056.1 GCA_902797175.1 uncultured Coriobacteriaceae bacterium
CACGGGCCGTGTCGCCGACGTGACGGCACGGCCCTTTCCCGGCGGCCCCGTGGCGGGTACCTTCGCCTTGCCATGGGTCCACCGACGAAGAGGAGAATCATAGTGAGAGAGATGACAAAACCGAGAAGGGACCTCGCAATGGGGACGGCGCTGCTCGCCGCGTTCGGACTCTGGACGGCGATGGTGCAGCTCGTGGACGTGCGGCCGGTCGGGCAGAACGGCACGGACGTCGGATTCGCGGCATTCAACGTATGGTTCCACGGCCTGACGGGCGTGCACATGGTCCTCTACGCGATCACCGACTGGCTCGGCCTCGTGCCGGTAGCTGTCTGCCTTGGCTTCGGGGCCATGGGCGCCACGCAGCTCGTCAGGCGCAGGAGCCTCCTTGCGGTCGACCCCGACCTGCTGCTCCTCGGCGTCCACTACGTTTTGATCGCAGCCGCCTACCTAGTCTTCGAGGCATTCCCGATAAACTACCGGCCGATTCCCATCGACGGCGTCATGGAGGCGTCCTACCCGTCCTCGACGACGCTGCTGGTCCTGGGCGTCATGCCGACGCTGGCCTACCAGGTCGCGCGGAGAATGAAGGGTGCGCAGGCCAAGGGCGCCATCGTCGCGTCCGTGGTCGTATTCTCTGCCCTCATGGTCGTTGGCAGGCTGATCTCCGGCGTGCATTGGGCCACCGACATCGTTGGCTCGGTTCTTCTGGCGTCAGGCCTGTTCGCGGTGTACCGGCACGCCGTCGCGCGAGTCGACGTAAGGTTTACCACCACAAAATCGGAGGGGTGACGATGGAATTCAGCGAGAAGCTCAGGGAGCTAAGAAAGGCGCGCTCGCTTACGCAGGAGCAGCTTGCCGAGGCGCTCTTCGTGTCGAGAACGGCCGTGTCGAAGTGGGAGTCCGGAAGGGGCTATCCGAGTATCGACTCGCTGAGGGAGGTATCGCGCTTCTTCTCGGTGACGATAGACGAGCTCATAAGCCCGGACGAGGTCGTGTCGGCCGCACAGGCCGAGAAGAGGTCCTTTGCGCGCGGATATGCGTCGCTGGTGTGTGGCTTGCTGGACGTCCTGCCGGCGCTGCTCCTGGTCGTGCCGATGTTTGGCAACGGCCCCGAGGTCCCGACCACGGTCAGCATGTTCGCACTCACTAGCACCAGCACGTGGATCATGGCGGTCTTTGTCGCATGCGTCGGGGCGACCGTGCTCTGCGGGTTCTGCGAGCTCGTCGCATCCCGCATCGAAGGCCGTTGGGGAGAGGTGGCTCTGGTGGTGGGGGTCGCGCTTTCCGCCGCCAGCGTGGCCGTCTTCATCCTGGCGAGACAGCCCTACGCCGGAATCACCTGCTTCGCGCTGTTTGCGACGAAGGCCGTTCTGCTCTGGAGGCGCGACCGCTAGGGCATGCGACCCCTCTGCCCATCAAACAAATCGGATGCCACGATGGGGCAATATGAACGAGGCAATGACCGAGGAACTCAGGGAGATCTACGAGTCGCTGACCGACATGGCCCACCCGTCCAATACGTTGCTCTCTGCCACGGAGGTCAGCACGTCTAATCGTGGGGTTGCGTCAAAAAGCGGACAAGCCTTGTTCTCCTGAGCGCGTGGGCGAGCGGGAGTCCGAGCGCATACATCACGATCGCCTCGCCTAACCCTATGGAAACCACACCAAAGAGGAACATGAGTGCATATGAGCCCACGGGGGAGATGTGCGTAAAGGGGATGACGTAGAAGTCTGCGCTCTGAGGCATGAGGGGAAGATACGCCGAGATGATGAGGGCGTTAGAGATCACCGGTCCTGCAGCGGCGACGACGGGGCGATCGCGGAACTTCCACGTAAAGCGAGCTCCAACCGCCGTCGCCAGCGATCCAAAGACCACATCGAACACGCTCGCAGTACCAAAGTTTGCCTTGATAACAAACGCCATGGCAACGTTGGCGGCCAGTGGCGCCAAGGCGCAGAGCGCGGGACGCTGGCGCATCTTCCAGGTAAAGAGCAGGCTTAGAACGATTACCAACGTGCAGTACACGTAGTCAAACGCCGAAAAGGTGCCAAGGCCGGCGATGCCGGTGTTGATGATGTTTGCAATGGCACAGCCTATGGCGAGGCCAGGAACGGCGTCGATGGTAAAGATTGCGAACATGCAGAGCGCCTCGGAAAGACGGAGCTGGATGGGGCCCCACGACAGAGACCCTCCCATGAGCGACCATGCTATGGTGGCTGCGGCATAGAGCGTCGCAATGACGGCTACACGGGTGACGAAGTGCCACATGGATCTTCTCTCTTCCATTCAGTCCTCCTTTGACGCGCCGTTGAGGTTGCTCTTGGGCGC
>CADBRX010000057.1 GCA_902797175.1 uncultured Coriobacteriaceae bacterium
AGGGACTGACCCCGGAGGAGTTCCGGAACCAGTCCCTCGTGGCATGACACTAATTTGGCCGTCCAAGTTTTGGGTCGCAGTTCATTGACTCAAAGGGGTGGGACCCTTGTGAGTCGCTGCGCTACAATACGTAAGTCCAACAGGGGACTATTGCCCCAACGCACGGGCGAAGAACCTCGTCCGATTAAGGAAGCCATGAAGGTACCGACCGTCGTCCAGATGTCTACGGCAGACAATGCCGCCGCGGCACTCTCCACGATGATCCTGTTCTTTGGGCGCTATGTGCCCATGAACGAGATGCGTGTGGCGTGCCCCGCATCGCGCAACGGCACGCCGGCTTCGGTCATGGTGGAGGCCGCCCAGTCGTACGGGCTCGAGGCGGAGGCCAAAGAGGCGAGCATCGACGAGCTCAAGGCCATGGACCTGCCGGTCATCGTGCTGTGGAGGCGTCGCTACTACACCGTCGTCAAGGCCTTCAAATTCAACAGGGTGGAGCTCTCAGACCCCATGAAGGGCGAATACGAGATCACCCTAGAGAAGTTCGAGAGCCTCTACGCGGGCACTGTCATCACGCTGAAGCCCACGCCGGCCTTCCAGAAGGGTGGCAGCCCCGAGAAGCTGACCACGATGCTGACAAAGCGCCTGGGAGACATGAAGGCGGAGCTCGTCAAGATCTTCCTCCTGAACATCGCCGTGGTCGTGCTCAACCTGGTCTACCTCGACGGCATTAAGAGGCTCCTTGACGAGAAGACCACCGCGGGGCTCGACAAGGGCACCATCGGAGTCCTCATCCTGCTCGAGGCCATCTTGCTGTTGCTGTACACCAGCGTGGCCATGAACAAGACGCTGAAGGTGCGCGAGACGAGCCGTCGGGCGGCGGCGAAGTCGGGGTCAAGGCTCTTCAAGCACCTCTTCAAGCTGCCCATCGAGTTCTTTGACCAGGCAAGCGCCGGCGAACTCATGCAGCGCATGGACAACAACGCCTACCTTGACCGCTCGCTCATCCTCACGCTCGTCCCGCGCGTCATCGACGTCGTCATGGCCGTCGCGTATCTTGTCATGATGTTCTCGTACAACCACTACGTCGCCGCGGCCTGCTTCTTGGTCGAGGTCGTCTATCTTGCCTGCATGCGCACGCAGCGCAACGCCATCGCCCTGCGCTCGCGCTCGATGGTCTCCAGCTCCGGCTCCATGAGCTCCACCGTCCTCAACGGCATAGGGACCATCGATACCATCAAAATGGGGGGCACCGAGCGCATCTTCTTCAACATGTGGAAGACC
The DNA here is from genome assembly GCA_902797175.1 of uncultured Coriobacteriaceae bacterium. Lineage (GTDB taxonomy): Bacteria > Actinomycetota > Coriobacteriia > Coriobacteriales > Atopobiaceae > UBA1367. The sequence goes on from CADBRX010000057.1 coordinate 1,282, forward strand.
TCGCAGCTGGACTATCAGGACAACAGCCGCACGGGCAACAGGCTCAATGCCGTGACACAGATCATATCGGGCGTGCACAGCACCTTATCGAGCGCCGCCCTGTTGTTTGTCGGCGCCTACTTCATGATGCGGGGTGAGTTTGACGCCGCGTCCATGGCGACCATGCAGATGGTGGTGGGGCGCGTAGGGTCTTCGCTCTCCAACTGCCTGAACACCGTGAACACCCTCCAGACCATGCGCACCAACATCGAGCGCGTCGAGGACATCAACCAGCGCGAAGGCGTGCTGGAGGTGCCGCTTCCCCAAGGGTCCGAGCCCGACAAGCTCAGGGGAGACCTCGTCCTGGACCATGTCGGCTACCGCTACAACCCCGGCGACCCGCTCGCGGTGAGTGACGTGTCGTTCACCGTCCATCCCGGCGAGGTCTTTGCCATTGTCGGCAAGACGGGCTGCGGAAAGTCCACGCTGCTCAAGCTCATCGCCGACCTCTACCGCCCGGCCACCGGCACCATCACCTATGGGGGAAAGACGCGCGAGGAGGTCCCCGACGTCGTCTTCCGCTCCTCGGTCGTCGCGGTCGACCAGGAGGTCATGATCTTTGAGGACACCGTGCGCCAGAACCTCAAGATGTGGGACGACACCATCGAGAACTACGCGATGGTCCTTGCCGCCCGCGACGCGCAGATCCACAACCGCATCATCCGCGAGCGCGACGGCTACGACACCCTCATCAGCGAGAACGGCAAGAACTATTCCGGCGGGGAGCTTCAGCGCCTCGAGCTGGCCCGTGCCCTCGAGATGGAGCCGACGTTCCTCCTCCTTGACGAGTTCACCTCGGCGCTCGACGCGCTCACCGAGGAGAAGGTCATGGAGGCCATCCGCGCCGTCAACGTGACGACCATCATCGTGGCGCATCGCCTGTCGACCATACGCGATGCCGACCAGATCATCGTGATGGAGAAGGGCCGCATCGTGGCCAGGGGCACGCATGACGAGCTGATGGCCCAAGGCGGGCTCTACCACGACTTGGTTGCGACGGGTTAGGGGGCGAGACGCGATGGGAATGTACACAGAGCAGCTTGAGCATCGTGTAGCCTCCGACCTCGCCGTCGAACGGAGCGCAGACGATGCCCTGGTGCGCAACATCACCGTCAACGTCTCCACCGGAGACGGCGCGCAGGACGCCCTGCGGCTCCTGCTGGAGTGGATGAAGGTCAAGAGCGACATCGTGCTCGGCTGCTCCTCGGTGGAGGACCTCCTCGAGTGCTCGCTCTCTCCCCAGGGAATCATGTACGCGACGTGCGACCTGCACGACGATTCCTGGCGCGCGCGTTCTGAGTTCATGCTCGCCCAGCTTGAGAGCGGGGAGTTCATTGCCTGCAAACCCTCCGCCATCGGGTACTACTATGCCTGCCCGGGCACGGGCGAGCAGGGCCGCATGGGCAAGGGACTCAAGCTCAGGCAGTACGGCTGGACCATCTACCGGCCCGTCCCCGAGGGCGCAAACACGGTCCTGGGCTACCTGCGCATGGTGCTGCGCCTCCTGAGCCCGCGCGACATCGTCCCGATCTTCGTCGCGTCGTCTTTGGTCTACGGTCTTGGCCTCATCGGCCCGATGATCCACCGCAGGGTCCTGAACCAGATCGTTCCCATGGGCCTGGTCGACGGAGGGTCGCTCCTCTTCATGGCGCTGTGGGCCTACCTTGCGGCGGGCCTGGCCAAGATGGCGGTCGGAACGGTCAAGTCGCTGATGCTGAGCAACATGCGCCTGCGCGTGTCAGGCCAGGCGGAGGCCTCGGTCATGGCGCGCGCCCTCCTGCTTCCGCAAAGCTTCTACTCCAACACCTCCTCGGGCAGGGTCTCGCGGCGCCTGTCTGCCGCAAGGCAGATTGCCGACCGCCTGCTCTCCCTGGTGCTCGACCTCATGCTGACGGCGTCGTTCTCGCTGGGCTTCATCCCACAGATGATGCAGTTTGGCCCGCTGCTCGTGGTCCCCGCCCTCGTGGTGCTGGTGGTCAAGTCCGCGTTTGCCGTGCTCGTGGCCTTCGAGAACGTCCGCAACGAAACGGCCAAGATGGAGGCCGAGGTCGACTCCTCCGGCTTTTTGTTCTCGGCCTTCAAGGGCGTGCAGAAGATTCGCTCCATGGGTGCCGAGCGGCGCGTGTACGCGCGTTGGGCCGCCATCTACCAGCGCGTGCTCAAGTATGACTACGACCAGCCCTTCGAGCTCAAGCTCGAGAGCGAGATCACCTCGTTCATATCGAGCGTCGGCACGCTCGTGCTCATCTCCATCGTGGTGGGCTCGGGCATGTCGCGCGGCGACTACATCGCCTTCACCGCGTCGTACGGCCTTCTGGTTTCCGCTGTGGGTGACCTGCTTGGCTCGCTTCGCTCCGTCCTGCTCATGGGCCCGCTCATGAACCAGCTTGCGGGCATCCTGGAGGCCCGCGCCGAGATCGGCGGCATCGACTCGGTCGTGCGCGAGGTGCGCGGGTCGATCGAGCTCGACCACGTGAGCTTTGCCTATCCAGGAGGCATGGGCGCCATCAACGACATGAGCCTGAGGATCCGCGCGGGCGAGAAGGTGGCACTCGTGGGGGAGAGCGGCTGCGGCAAGTCCACGCTGCTCAAGCTCATCCTGGGTGCCGAAAAGCCCGTATCCGGCGCGGTCTTTCTGGACGGGCGCGACCTCTCGTCGCTCGACATCCGCTCCTATCGCCGGCACGTGGGCTCGGTCTTCCAGTTCAGCAAGCTCATCCCCGGTACCGTCCGCTCCAACATCGGCTTCACGCCGCGCGCCGTCACCGAGGAGGAGGCGTGGGATGCGGCGGAGAAGGCGTGTATTGCCGACGACCTGCGTGCCCTGCCGCTCGGTCTGGACACCGAGATCTCTGAGTCCAACTCCTGCGGGTTCTCGGGCGGGCAGCGCCAGCGCATCCTCATCGCCCGCGCCTTTGCCACCAAGCCCGCCATCATGGTGCTTGACGAGGCGACCAGCGCCCTGGACAACATCACCCAGAAGAAGGTGCTCGATGCGGTCTACCAGGAAAAGTGCACGGTGCTCATGGTCGCGCATCGCCTCTCGACGGTCATGGGCTGCGACCGCATCCTCGTCATGGATGGCGGAAGGATCGTGGAGGAAGGCACCTACGACGAGCTGATGGAGAAGAACGGCCGGTTTGCGCGGCTCGTGCGCAAGCAGGTGCTGTAGCCACGCCATACCATCGCCATAGGATGCCGCTTGCCGTTTTGACGAGCGATGACACAACTTGTTTACACAGTTGTCCTAGAATGAGCGCATGCTGAGCTTTTGAAGGGAGTGTGCGTCATCATGGGACTGTTTGACAAGCTGTTTGGCGGCAAGAAGCCCCCGAAGCCCGAGGCCGTTGCTGTTACCACCGAAAAGGGTGCCGTGTACGCACCGGTTGCGGGCAAGGTCGAGCCGATGGAGTCTCTGCCTGACCCCGTCTTCGCCTCTGGCGCCATGGGGCCGTGCGTGGGAGTCTGGCCGACAGACGGAAACGTTTATGCTCCTGTTTCGGGAACCATCACGGCAGCGATGCCGCACGCCTTTGGCTTCTTGGGTGACGACGGCGTGGAGGTCCTCATCCACGTGGGCGTCGACACCGTCGAGATGAAGGGCGACGGCTTTACCGTGCACGTCAAGAAGGACGAGCACGTGGCCGCAGGCGCGCCGCTGCTCACCTTTGACCGCCACAAGGTCGCGAAGGCTGGCCATCCCGACGTGGTCATGACCATCATCACCAACGCCGATGACCTGGCTTCTGTTGACGCCGTAGGCGCCGGCGAGGTCACCGTGGGAACCAAGCTGTTCCAGACCGCGTAGAGTCACAGGGCTTTCCAAGGCCGTCAAGGGGCGCCGGCATGTGGTTCCGGCGCCCCTTTCGTGTGAGGTGTGAGACATGGCTACTGGGTACCAGACGCTGGCAGACGGCGTGGAGGCGAGCGGCGAGTTTGTTGACAGGCGCAGCCGCTTTATCGCGCAGCTGCGGCACGTGTCAAGCGAGTCCGAAGCCGAGGCGTTCATCGCCGAGGTCCGTGCGCGCCACCATGACGCGCGGCACAACGTCCCCGCATGGATCTTGTCGGACGGCCGCGAGAGGTGCTCTGATGACGGGGAGCCTCAGCGCACGTCGGGCATGCCGACCCTGGAGGTGCTGCGTGGGGAGGGCCTTGCGGACGTCTGCTGCGTGGTCACGCGCTACTTTGGCGGGACGCTCCTGGGGCCGGGAGGGCTGGTCCGCGCTTACACGGCCGCCACGCAGGAGGCGGTGGCGGCGGCACGCGCGGATGGCCTTGTCGTAGAGATGACGCTCGTCACCAAGGTCGTGGTGCAGATACCGTACTCCGCCTACGACCGGGTGGTGCGGCTCGTGAGCGACGCGGGAGGAAAGGTGAAGGACTCGCTCTTTGCCGAGGACGTGCAGCTGACGTGCGCCTTCAGGGCGGGGGACGAGGAGCGCTTTGTCGCGGCGATGCGCGAGCTTGCCAATGGCGAGGAGCTCTGCCGCGTGGGCGACCCCTCCTTTGCCGAGTTCTGACTCAAAGGGGAGAAGGTATCCCTTCCGAGTCAGAGCGGCACAAAGGGGTCCCACCCTTGTGTGTCTTTTGACACACAAGGGTGGGACCCCTTTGTGCCACAAGTTGCTAGCGGGCGAGGGAACCCATCGGGTCCCACGGCTCGAGTACGGTGGGCTCCTCGGTCTCGAGCACCGCGCGCTCCTCGTCCGTCAGGTACTTCTTGTCAACGACGACCTGGTAGACATACTCGTCAAACCAGGGGTCGGAAAGCGTGTTGAAGCCGTCGCGGCCATGGTCCTTGCCCCAGCTGTTCTCGACCTTCCAGAGCGTCGGCCTGCCCTCCGCGTCAAGCTTCACGCCCTCGAGTACCATGGCATGCGTCATGAGCGACTCGCCATAGTCCAGGCGCTCGGCCTTGTCCATGCAGCCCTCCACGGGGAAGCCAAAGAGCGTGTCGAGGTCGAGCGCCGCGCGGTCCATGATGCCCTCCTCGCGCAGGTACGACTGGTCCACGTCGCAACCAAACCAGACGGGCAGGTCGTCACTCAGCTGGGCGATGGCGGCCTCCTTCAGGCGCGTGGGCTCGAGGTTGAGGTAGTGCACGCCGCCTGCCTCGACCACGTTGCCCAGCCGCGCCACCGTGTAGGTGTGGCCAAAGGGCTTGTCGGCCGTCGGCGCGCTGATGAGGCTCACGTAGTCGTCGAGGACCATGCCCACGGCCACGTCAAAGAACTCCTGCGGGGTGAAGGTGCCCTCAAGGACGACCTTCTCGTCCTTGTCGCGCAGGCGCACGTCAAAGGACGCGGGCGGCTCGCCCAGGCAGGTGACGAGCAGGTGGTAGACGTCGCCCATCATCTGCTTCTTCATCTCGAGCAGCTCGTCCGTGTCCACGCCCGCCTCGTGGCTCCTGCGCAGGCGAAGCGCGCAGCCGCGCAGGTAGCGGGTGAGGTACTTGTCCATGTCATGGGTGTTGCGCGAGCAGGCGGTCTCGGGCATGGCCTCCTTGGGGACCACGCCGTACTTCTTGACGAGGGCGCGGAACATGTCCCACTGCCCGCCGTCGCCGATCGGGTCGACGAGAAGGTAGCTCACGAGCCTGCCCGAAAGCGGCTCGTCCAGGGTGTCCAGGATGTTCTCCAAGAACCAGTTGCTCTTCTCGAGCTTGTCGTAGAAGAGGGGATAGGCCTGGCTGAACTCGTAGGTCTTGAGGTTGAACTTCTTGATGGTGCGGAAGCGGAAGGTGTTGAGGCTCGCAAACATCCAGCAGCGCCCGGAGCGCTCCTGGTTGGTGCGGTCGCCCTGCGTCACCTCGATGTCCCAGTTCATGGCGTTGGCCGCGACGCCCTCCGGCGTGCGTGCCGCCGCCCTGATGCCCGCCGAGCTCACGGCATTCTTTGCCACGATGTTGGCGCGCTCGGCGTAGAACTCGTCGCGAGATGCGGCAAGGTCGTCCGCCGTGACTGACCTAAGCTGATCCATGTTGGCCTCCTCTGGTCGTGTGGTGCCCCAAGACGGGGCATTATTGTTAGCCTTAGGAGCATAACACGACGGCGTGCACGCGCCTTGAGCGCTATACTTTCTGCAACGAATCCAATCTGATGGGACAAGCTGCCGTGTCTTTTTCTGACTATGGACTTGCATACGACCTTCCGGCCCATGCCTATCGTGCGCTTGACGTGCTCGAACAGGCTGGCTTTGAGGCTTGGGTCGTAGGCGGCTGGGTGCGAGACGCCCTGCGCGGCGCCCCCTCCCATGACGTCGACATCACGACGTCCGCACGCTGGCAAGAGACCAAGGCCGCCATGGAGTCCGCAGGCATCCCCGTCCACGAGACGGGCATCGCCCACGGCACCGTGACGGCGGTCGTGGACGGCGAGCCCATAGAGATCACGACGTATCGCGTCGAGGGGGACTATTCCGACCATCGCCATCCCGACGAGGTCCGCTTTGTGGGCGACGTGCGTGAGGACCTCGCGCGCCGCGACTTTACGGTCAACGCCATTGCCTACCACCCCGTCCGTGGGCTCCTTGACCCGTTTGGCGGCACGCAGGACCTGGCCGCAGGCGTCATCCGAGCGGTGGGAGACCCGCGGCGGCGCTTTGCCGAGGACGCGCTTCGCGTGCTCCGTGCGGTCCGCTTTGCCGCGCGCATGGGGTTTGTCGTGGAGGAGAAGACGCACGCCGCCCTCGTGGAGGCGGCGCCCGGGCTGGCCGACATCGCGCAGGAGCGCATTGGCCAGGAGCTGGACGGCATCGTGCGCACGGGCAAGGCCGCATGGGCGCTCCTTGCCGAGACAGAGGTCATGTGCGCGGCGATCCCCGAGCTTGCGCCCATGGTCGGCTTTGACCAGAGGAGCCCCTGGCACGCCTACGACGTCTACGAGCACACGGCGCGCGTGTGCCGCGCATGCGAGGAGTTCACGGGGGGCTGCGCCTCGGCAGAGCTGCGCTGGGCGGCCATGCTCCATGACGTCGCCAAGCCCCCCACCTTTACGGTGGACGCATCAGGCAGGGGACACTTCTTTGGGCACCCCAAGGCGGGGGCAAAGATGGCTCAGGCCATCCTGCAGCGGCTTGCGTTTCCGAAGGCCTACATCGCGCGCATCTGCACGCTCATCCGCTTCCACGACCACGTGATGCACCCCACGTCTCGCTCCATCCGCCGCACGCTGGTCAAGCTGGAGCAGGCGTGTCCGGGCGATGCGCGTGCCCTTGTCTACCAGCTGATTGACCTCAAGCGCGCCGACGCGGTCTCCAAGGTGCCGCGTGCCGCGCTCTATGTGAGCGAGCTCGACGTCATCACCGCGGCCGTCCGCCAGGAGCTGCTCAAGCGTCCCCCGCTGCGCACGACCGACCTTGCCGTCAATGGGTGGGACGTCATAGACACCTTGTGCATCGCGCCGGGACCTGCCGTGAAGCGCGTGCTCGACGAGCTTCTCTTTTCGGTCGTCAACGGCGAGGTCGAAAACGACCGCAATCTGCTTCTCGCCCAGCTCAAGGGCGCGGGACCGGTCCCCCAGGCCCTGAGGTAACCATGGGCGCTTGCCGGCCCGAAGTCGGCCGGCCGGAGCGTGGCCTGCCTGAGCCTGGCCTGCCTGAGCCTGGCCAGCCATGATGAAACCGAAAGGAACGAAGCGTTGAATAGTAGGATGAGGGTGCTGGCAAAGCGCCGCCTGAAGGAGCTGGGTTTCTCCATCATCAGGCTCTCCGACCGCCTGGGCGAATTCGTGCACTACGACAGCGAGTCGCCAACCTCATACGCCATGGGTGCCACGCTCGTCTATGACCTCATGCGCTTCCGTCCCGAAATGGTCATGCACGTGATTGCCATCAACGACGAAAGGCCCGAGCGCTACCACGACGAGACCCTCCAGATGGCGCGTGAGCACGGCGTTCCTATCACCTTCGCGAACGATCAGCTGATGTGGAACGGGCGCAGGCTGAAGCACTCCATCATTGCCGAGTTCGTCAAGTGGGAAGACGAGCTGCGTCCTGGGTCGCATGTGGTGATCGTCGAGCCCGCCCTCATGGGCAACGTGGGCGCCATCATTCGGACGGCGCTCGCGTTTGGCATCCACGACGTGGCGATCATCAAGGAGGGCCTTGACACGTTTTCGCCGTCACTCGTGCGCGGTTCCATGGGCGCGCGTCTGGGCCTGCATGTCGAGGCGTTCTCGAGCTTTGAGGAGTATCGCGAGCGCTTTGGCGAGAACCACATCTACGCCTTCATGCTCGATGGCGCCGTGGGGCTTTCCGACGTCAAGAAGATTGCGCCGTTTTCGCTGGTGTTTGGCAACGAGACGGTGGGGCTGCCTGCCGAGTATGCCGGCTATGGCCAGCCGGTCTTTATCGAGCAGGGCGAGGACGTGGACAGCCTGAACGTGGCGACGTCGGCCGCGCTGGGCATCTATGCGTTCACCCGCGCCTGTCCCATCGACACCGACTGACTCACAGGGGTCCCACCCCTTTGAGTCAAATTGACTCAAAGGGGTGGGACCCCTGTGAGTCAGCTTGTGGGCTGCAGGGCGACCAGCATGATGGTGGCGACCATGAGGGCAAGGCCGGCCCAGTCGGCCCACGAGAAGGACGTTCCCAGCCAGAGTGCGGTGATCACCGTGGCGCTCACGGGCTCGGCGGCACCCAGCATGTTGCCCCAGAGCGGCCCCACGATGGAAATGCCGTGCAGGTAGAGCCCATAGGCGGCAAAGGTCCCCACCAGGACCGCGACGGCGAGGACAAGTAGGCTCGTGGCGTCGAGCGGCGGGATGCCGCCAGGGATGGTGCCGTTGGCAAGGCAGACCACCACGCCCGTGATGCCGCCGACCAGCATGCCGACGCCCGTGACGGCAAAGCTGCCCCAGCGCTCGAAGAGCGGCTTGGGGTACATGGTGTAGAACGTCGCCGCGGCAGCGGTCGCGATGCCAAAGAAGAGCCCGAGGACGGGCATGTGGATGGCCGTCGGGTCTCCGTGCGTGGCGATGAGGAAGGTGGTAGCCAGCGCGCAGGCAAGCGCGGTGAGCTCCAGGCTGCGCGGCGCGCGCCTCTCCCGCAGACAGGCGATGGCCAGGACAAACACGATGTTCAGGCTCTGCAGCACGGTGGCGGTGCCTGCGTTGGTGTAGCTGATGGCCGTGGCGTAGACCGCCGAGTTGAGGAAGAGCCCGCACGAGCCAAAGATGGCCAGGCGGATGAGCGTGAGGCGGTCGGACAGCATGGCGGCGAGGGTGTCTCGCCGCGCGGCGAGAAGCGCCGCCAAGAACACCAGGCCCGCGCCCAGCTGCCTAAAGGTGGTCAGGAGCAGCGGGTCGAGCGCGGTGGAGGAGAAGAGGTACTGCACGCAAGTGCCCGAGAAGCCCCAGGCGATGGCGCCGGCAAGGGTGGATGCGATGCCCTGGATCTGTCGTGTGCTGTCGGTGCGTGCCATGGTGTCCCTTGTGCCGCGGGGCGCAGCCATAGGGGCTGCCTGCCGCTCGAATGGTGTCCAAAAGGGCCGTTTGCCCTATCATTGTTGCCCGCACTATGGTAGTGAATGCCGGCGGGGAAGGGGCCTGCCGTCTCTGCCATGGGCATGGCAGTCTATGCGATGCACACATTTTTTTAACTGATGCTTGCAAGGGGCGGGCAATTCGGGTAAAGTCATTTCTTGCGTTGAAGGAGCATTGGGACTTCGTCTAACGGTAGGACAACGGATTCTGGTTCCGTCAGTGGGAGTTCGATTCTCTCAGTCCCAGCCATTCTTCGCTTGCATACGGCCCGTTCGTCTAGCGGTTTAGGACATCGCCCTCTCAAGGCGAAGATCACCAGTTCGAATCTGGTACGGGCTACCAACAAAGCAGCAGGTCAGTGGTTTATTCACTGACCTGCTTTTCGTTGTATCAGTGCTAAGCGTTGCTAAGCTCAAGGAGAAGTAGGGGAGCCACAGCACCAAGATAGTCACACATGGGCGGGCGAGACCATCCAAGTCTCGCCCGCCCGCGTTTTGCATGGCACATACGCTACATGGCATAGCCCAGAATAGTAAGAAGAATCCCCAACGGAATCATTGCCAGGCCAATGTAGAGAAGCGTCTTCAGGTATTTGTCCGAGCCGCGGTACGCCTGCGCGTCCTGCGGCTTGTCGGGGTTGTACCAGATGGTGCAGGCGTCTCCGACGTAGGCCACCTGCGGACTATAGTCTAGGGTCCTCAGTTCGTAGCTGACCCCATCCACTTGGTAGCTGTAGACGTGCATGGGCTTGGCGCTGCCCTTGGAGTTAAAGCGCGCCTGGATGTTTTCAAGGATTCCCTGCGTCTCTGCGGTGCAGCGGTTGTTCTTTGACTTGTTGATCGGGTAGCAGATGACCAGGATGACGCCAACGAACAACACCACAATTCCGATGACCCACATTGTGATACCTCCGTAGACTCATTTAACTAAGTTACATATTAAGTCTACTTGCTATAAGGGTGTCGCAGAAGGTGAATCGGAGGCATTTCGGTCACCGTGCGCACGTACGCTCAGCCCTCGGCGGGGACGCGGATGGTGATGTTGCTGAACTCCGCATCGCAGCCGTCGGCAAACACGCCGATGTGTGCTCCGTCAATCGAATGTCTAATGCGCGTGCTCAGCGCCTTGGCATCGTCAATGTAGGTGACCACGATCTCGTTCTCGCAGACGAGCTTCACGTGATGCGTGGTTCCCTCCACAAAGTCAAACTTCGTGAACTCGGTGGGGTCAAGGCGGTCAAGGTCCTCGATCTGGTAGCCCTCGTAGTGAAGCAGGTCCAGCCCCGCGTCAAGGCAAAGCCCCGTAAAGCTCTCGTCCGCCTCGCTGCCGCCAAAGGCAAAGCCAGCGCGGCCGCCCTCGGGAATCGTCACGTCGCACTCAAGGATCATCGTTGCGGGACGCGTGCCCATGTCTGCGATGGAGAAGTCCTCACCGCTGGCAGATAGCATGATGCTGCTGTCCTTGATCTTGGCCTTGCCCACGCGCTTCACGGCCTTGAACGGCTTCTCTTCGGTGAACTTGGCAGCAAACGTCTCGGGGTCACGCACGCCCAGGGTGCCGTCCTCGTGCTGCACCAGCTGGTGGTTGAGCACGTTGCCTGCCCACTGGTAGACGCCCGAGTCATCGGTCAGCCCGGCGCGCCCGATCCACCCGCACAGGTAGCGCACGCCGTTGAGCTCGGCGGTCTTGGCGGCATAGAAGACAAATCCCGTGCCGTCCAGCACGTTGTCTGCCGGCGCCTTGAACGGCCCAGTCATCGAGTCGCCCATGGCGTAGTAGGTCACGCAGTCCCAGCTGTAGGTGAGGTACCACGTGTCGCCCATCTTAAAGAGGTCCGGGCACTCCAGCATGTACTGGTCCATCGGGGCATAGAGTGGACCCTGGAACTCCCAGTTCTTGAGGTCGGTGGAGGTGTAGCGGGCCACCACGCCGCCCCGTGTCTGCTCGCGCGCGGCGATGAGCATCCAGTAGCACTGCTCCTCTTCCACCCAGAAGACCTCGGGGTCGCGGAAGTCGTCCTTTGAGTAGCCTTCTGGGCTGAAGAAGGTGTCCTCAGGTACCTTGGTCCAGGTCTTGCGGTCGGTGCTGGTGGCGTGCATCACGCACTCCTTGCCCTGGCCGTTGTTGCCCATGTCGTTGTGCCCGGTGTAGAAGAGGTGGTACAGCCCGTCCTGGTCCTGCAACACCGACCCCGTGCCAATCGCCGGGTCGGGGTCTGACATCAGGCCAAAGTTGAGCGCCATGCCCTCGTCCTCATACGAGCAGAGGTCGGTGGTGGAGTACTTGTATATGGGGTGGTAGGCCTGGCCGTTGTGGTCGGTTTCGTAGAGGTAGTAGAGCTCCAGATCGCCGTCCTCGGTCACAAAGGGCATGGTGTCGCCCACGTAGGCGCCCTCGGGAGCGGGGTAGAGCTCGTAGTCAACCGGCGTGTACGGCTCGTCGGCAAGGGTGGCAGGGGCACCGCAACCCGTGGCGAGCAAGGCGGCTGACAAGGCGGTCAAGATCCAACGGCACTGCTTGTTCATGGCGATACCTCCTAGTTGGCTGTTTCCTTGCGCTTTTGACGCATGCGCACGCAGGCGGGGCACATGCACTGCACCTGCGCGTCCAGCTCCTTGAGCCTGCGCACGGTTTGCGCCCGTGCCTCTTCGCGAGCCTGGGCCTCCTCGGCGGCCTGCGCCCTCAGGGCAAGATGCTCCGAGAGGGTCATGCGCTTTTTGCCCGCCTTGGGTGCCATGTGAGAATCGATTCCTTCGTGAGCTCGCGGTACTTTGTTGCCGTACAATCACTATACGGCATGGCCGTGGGCATAACGACAGTAAGCGTTATACTCGCGACGGTGGCAACAGACGAGGAGCTGGAAGAGGTCGCGGGCGGCAAGCAGGGGGATAGGCCCTTTGATCTTCAGGCCTGCCTTGATGACTACAACCCCAACGACTGGTGCTGGTTCACCGACAAATGCTATGGCATGTCCGTCCATTACAGTAGGTACGGTTTATGCAAGGACACGTACGAGCCGCAAGAGCGGTGCGCGTTCACCGACCGCTGCAACGCGGCACCAACTGGTACGACTGTCGCTACGGCACCTAAGGCTTAGAAGGCTTCTGGCGGTCACTCACATGACGGGAAAACGCGACATGTGAGTGCCGTCGCGCACTAAAGAACCACTCACATGACGGGAAATCGCGACATGTGAGTGGAGATTCGCTCCCAGTAGCCACTCACATGGCGGGAAATCTCGACATGTGAGTGCCCTCACACTCCTGGCAGCCACTCACATTCCAGCAAAACGCGACATGTGAGTGCTCCCGAACGTCTGTCGACCACTCACATGACGGGAAAACGATGCATGTGAGTGCCGTCGCGCACTCAAGAACCACTCACATGACGGGAAATCGCGACATGTGAGTGCCGCGTTGCTCCCAGAAGCCACTCACATGGCCGGAAATCTCGACATGTGAGTGCCCCCACACTCCTGGCAGCCACTCACATTCCAGCAATCCGCTGCATGTGAGTCCCCCGAGCTCCCAGAAACCACTCACATGTCGGAAAAACACGGCAAGTGAGCGCTGACAAGGAGCCGTTACCGTGGCCAGGGAAAATAGTTAGATGATTGCGAACGGCTCCTCTCGCCATTGGGCACGCGCCATCAAAGGCGAGAGACCGCGTCCCAAAGGAGACGGACTGGTTACAGTACGGTGCCCGCGTGCTTGACTGGGGCTGTGGCAGCGGGCGAGACGAAGAGACGCAGTGGGTGGATGGCAATGAGAAGCCCGTGGGATCGTGGGTCAGCTTGATTGGCAAGGGGGAGACTATCACGGTTGAGGTTTCCGAAGGCTGGTACATCTACATTTCTGAGCCTACTCACCTGAGCCTGGTGCAGCAGTAGCGACTCATTGGGCTGCGAGGGCTCGGGGCTAGAAACGCCAGGATGCATCGATTGTGGTGCATCCTGGCGTTTTGAAACGCAAGGATGCCTCGGTTTTGGTGATTACTGGCGTTTTGAACGGCTGAGAAACGCCAGGATGACACGTTTTCGAGGTATGCCAGTGGTTTGAGCGAGCGAGAAACGCCAGGATGCATCGATTTTGGTGCATCCTGGCGTTCGTCTTGGCGAGTACATGCTCCGCAGCGACGACGCCACGCGGGCGCAGGGTTCATCTGAACAGTAATTAATGTCCGGCAAGGGGAGTACGGTAACCTCGGCAAGACCCATCGAGCTCGGCGGGCTTATCAAGGCGCAAACCGCGGTGGGCTGCCGTCAGGGGTGTCGCCATTGCAGCGCAAGAATGGCACCTAGGCTTACGCGTAGAAAGCTGTCGGCGCCATGAGTGTCACAGAGAGAACGCCTGAGCAGGAGGCTCGGCTGGAAGAGGCCCGCGCAAGAGAGGCGGAGAGGATCAAGAGGATCGAGGCGAGGCAAAGGGCCGCCGAATCCATTCCGGATCTGATCCTTGGGGGCTGCGTCGTTCTGGCGGTGTTTGGCTTTATTGGCCTTTGGTTTCTTTCGATCTTCGTGGGGATTCTCATGGTCGTCCTGGCGTAAGTTGGGCAAGGTTTGTACGTGGCCATCGGTGTTTGCCGCTAAGGACTTGTATCTGTTCTTGCATAGAGTGTTGTAAGTGCGATACGCTGTTATCAGTAAGCCCGCCTGGCCTCTCAACGATGCACACTGGCGGGTTTTCGCTGTTCTCAGACCTGTGCCTCGCGTTTCGCTTACGGTCAAGCTCGTAGAGGCTACCCTGCTTTAGATGCAGATAATCATTGCTTGGTTAACAGGCGGTTGTTGTTCACCTGAAGAACCCGAAGAAATGAATCAGCCCCATATGCTGGGCCCGGCATAACCCATAACCCCATATTCGACTGCGTCGAGGACGCTTTTAGGGATGTCCGAAATATCTAGCGTCCATGCCTTATTAAGCCTTGGGTTATAGATGCCAATTGTTTTGATGGTAAGGAACTCTACGCCAACAAAAGCACGTTGTCCCATGATGTAATACATAAGTACCTGCAGTGTATGTTTTTGCTTGGGCGGGGTCTTCATTACCTTCATGTCCCATAAGGTCGAATCGGTTAGGTAATCGGCCTCTCCTGATGTTACGACTTGTGTATAAGCCCCACGAAACGTTGCTCCGGTTTTTGTGATAGGGCCTACTTCGCTAAAGAATCTTATCGCTCGGGTCACCATCGTCCTGATGTTTGCAATCGTGTCTTCGTCCGGAATGGCGGAGTCGGGCGAGCTGTATGCCTCTGTGCCCGCTCGGAAACAAGCCTCATATCGAGCAAGCTTACAAGCGCTAACAATTGAACCATCAGATAGGTCTTTGATTTTTGAAAGAAGCAGGCGTGCTTCAGCAGCGTGTCCGAGACCATCACGTTCGTCCATAAACTCGGCGCCTGCAAGCGAGTTGCCAAAGACGTCGTCAACAGTAACTCCGTGCCAAGAGCCGTCCGTCCAATACACTTGCAAAGAGAACAACCTGGTCAGTAGGTCTACCACAGTGCCTACCAGGCTCGGTGAAATGTTCTCGGACTCTGCTAGCAGTGATGAATCGCTCAACTGCCTCTCAATAAACAATCCTAAGGGGAGATATCCACCTTGTGGTTGGCGAACCCGTGACGCCACTTGGGTTACTGGACCAGAGATACGTCTTCCGTTATCTACTCGGTTGTTCTTGGTAGCGAGTTTGGAAGAAGAATTGTCGGATGAGCCTTTTTGCTTGCCAAACAGGTCTCCAAACACTATCTCGAGATCTTCCTCGTCAACATAACCGCCTTCGAGATAGCCACCATCAATCGCCTCGAGCATGACTCGCTCTTTTTCTAGCAGACGGTAGTAAATCTTTGCATCAAGAGACCACTTTCCCACTCTTGTATCAAAGAACGTCTGGAAGAAATGGTACTGAGTGTATTGCTCTGGCTGTAGTCCGAGACGGTGGATTCGATCCTTGGACTGTAAGAAGTGAACGAGGTTGTAGCTGTACTCGAAGTAGACACCATCATGGCACACGTTGTGCAACGAGACGGATTCTGCAAGGGTGTGAGGGTTCGTCACCAAGACCTGGAATAGGCCCGCCCTAAAATCATCAAGAATTGCCTCTCGCTCTTGCTGGGGTGTTTGGCCAAAAATAGTTCGGACGGTAATGCCCATCTCATCAAGGTCACGAGCAATGTTTTCAATGCTCTTGACAAAAATACACCAGACAATGACCGGCTTGCCCTCTGCTACAAGTCTGACAACCAGGTCTTCGCATGCAATCATCTTTGTGGAAGGCCCACATGCATTGATGAGTCCGGGCACTTCGCTTGAATAGTTAACAAAGTCAATATCAGTAATGTCTTCGCTTCTCTGATCAAGGACGTTTTCAAAGTCATCGGGATCAATTGCCTGCTTGAGCATTTGTGGGTCAGACTCGAGCTGCAAAACTCGAATCATTAGGACCAAGTGATTCTTAGAGTAGGCAGCGGACAGAATATTGAAGAGTTGGCTTTCAGGATCTGTTGCGCCGAGTTGGTGAACCTCATCAGGGTTTGCACGCGGTACTCCAAGCTCATCCTTATTGGTGCGGCAGAAGAATGGCCTAATAGCGTCATTAATCTTTGCAATGTCCCAAGGGGCAGGGTCTCTTAACAAGCCTGGTGTGAAACCAAAGAAGTCGTCATAATCATCTGGGTAAAGCAGGTGAAGCATATTGTAAATATCGCAGTACGTATTCGGTATCGGTGTCCCAGTTAGCACGGTTACATACTGTGCAGGCCCAGCGACCGACAAGGCCCAGCTTGCGCGTTGACCGCCGATAGCTTTCACTCTGTGAACTTCATCAAAGACCAGAAGAGTGTCTTTCTGCACAATCTCCTGCAGCTCTTCAACATAGCTCTCGAGGGCTTCATAGTTGAAAAGCATGAGGTTGAATCTGCCAGATTCAAACTTTACTGCGCTCTTTTTCTGGGACTTTGTAAGCCTCGCGACCTCCGTGTCACCAAGACAGAAGCATGCCATAGGTAAACGTTCTCCAAAGCATGCCAGCCACTCCAGTCGCCATGATTCGAAGGCACTCTTTGGACAAATAACGACTACTCGTTTTGCCTTTCCAGCAGACCGCAAAAAGGAAAAGGCACCAAGGACAGAAGCGGTTTTCCCTGAACCGGGGACAGAGAAGTTTGCAGACCAACGAACAGTTGCCATGAAGAACGCATCCAGCAATTGCTTCTCGCGGAGAGGCCTCTCCATAGCGCCGTTCACGACGTCACAAAAGAGCTTGAACTCGTGTTCAACGGAGGTGTCGCGTGTTTTGATTGCGATACCAACTTTAGAACGTTCCTCAATGTGAGTGTGTGACACGGTGACGAACTGTTGGAATGATTCGTCTATTTTTACCTCGACGCCATATTCCTTACCGCTAGATAGAGAGTTAACAATCTCAAGGCATTTTCGGTAGGAAAGGTCGATTGGAAATAAAAGTGCTTCGTCAGTGACCTCGAGAAGACATGACCTGGCAAGAAACATTCCAGCTCTCCATGGCACCGAGCGCGTGAAGGCGGGCGCGGGCTGACCAAGAACCCTGATAGCCATTCCTTTGCTCTCAAGGCCATATGTGACAAGGAGATTAGGCAAGGCTGTCAACCTCGTCAATAAGGCGCATCGTACATCTCTCTACCGCCTCAAGCGTGTTCCTGAGATCCTCGAGATCATTCCAATCCATACGCTGCAGCATCGAAGGCATTATCTGATTGAGGGAAGCCAATGCCTCTTTCGATTTTGCAATTGGTGCATTCGCCATCTTTCCCAGTCTCACTTTTTGATTGGCCTTTTCCATGGCATTGCGGAATCCGCTTACAAGCTTGTCTTCTGAACGAATGGCTCTGATTCTTGCGGCTGTTACCTGTCCTTCTCCCATTGCAGCAATCAGACGCTGGTAAGCGGTCTGCTCCTCGCCATAAAAATCGGCTGCTTGTGGCGTGCCCACAACCTTCTTGAATTTACGAATGAAGCGGGTAATGTCCCCTTCTGGCTGAGCGATGATATTTGCGAAGATGTAATCACGGACCTGCTGACGCTCTCCTTCGGACTTGGTCTTGTTCAAGATTGAGTTGATTTCAACCAAGGGGCCAGCAATTGCCAGTTCACGAGCCAAGTGGTACTGTTCGGGTGCACCACAAAAGTCCAGGAAAGCCTCCATGTATTCCGCCTGGTCAATAAGTTTTTGCACTTCGTTTTCTGTTGTGCCTGTATACTTCGCATACTCGGCTTTTGTCAGGAGCCCGTCCTTTATGATGTCGTTGTAAACCCCCACGAGACGTTCGATTGGGTCGTAGTCGAGCTTGCCCTCTTCTCCGTGCTGGATTGAAAGCTCGAGCAACTTAATGCGTTTTGGTTCGCAGGAGATGCTATCAGGAAGAATCGCAGCCTCAAACCAACCAATCTCGTGGTTCTGTTCGGCAATGCGTAGGATGCAAGTCAGACGACGATTGCCATCGATGACTAGGCCGTCATCCAGAACAACACCTGGTGTTCTTTGTCCAAAGGCGGCTATATTCTTCTGAGTGCCTCTAATCTTCTCTGGGTTGCTGTCGACGATGAACTTCTGGATGATTGCGTTGTATTCATCGCGAGGAAGATCGATGGGGTCTCGTCCGTCGTGCTCGGCGCGATACTGTGATAACCACGTGGCAATGCGGTCATTATGGTTGTTGAAGTAGAGCTGGTCCGTCCTAATACGATACACACGAAAAGTTTGCGTGACGCCATCAATGGTGTGCTTTACAGCCTGATCGGTTGATACAACGGTGCCGGAATCGATTCCATCCTTAAGCAAGCTCACGTTCCACCATCTCTTCCCATTCACGTCGGCTGTTGAATACGCTATCTGTAATGTCATCATAGTAAAGTGAGGATGCGCTAATTGTGTGGCGCAATGGCAGCTCGTGATAAACAACCCCATAGTCTTTGTTTAGTAAATCTATGAGATCATCCAGCTCCATTGGTCCTTTCATCTCAATGAGGCATTCAATGAAATTCGATGCATTGAACGCACCTTCGGTCTCAAGGAATACCCTACGTCCTGCTAATGTGCAGCACTGCACATACGGATCAATGTCAAAGAGTGACTCAAATAGATAGTCACTCATACCCCCCTCAGTCACAAGGGTATCTAAGGGATTTGAGATTCCGTATGTGTTTCTGAGACTCCAAATCGTAAAAGGAACAGGCGCTCCAAGTTGATCAGTCACGTCACGAGTGTAGCGTCTGATGGAGGACAGGTTGACATCCATTTGGCTGCAGAGGCGTTGAGCTGATATAAAAGAGTCCTTTTCGTACTCAATCACCTTATACTCGCGCATATTCTGTCTTAAGATGCGTCTGAACTGTGGGTCATTGAATATGGCATTCTCAAAACCCTTGTCTCCACGCCTAAACATATCATTCTTGATGATGAGTTTTCTGAAGTATTCATCGTGAGACACTCCATTTTTGAAAAGTAGAGTTTTCCCCTTCGGCTTGAATCCAAGAATTCTGAGCATATCCTCATCAAATGGATCTTGCGGCCCTTCTGGAAAACGGGCATGGAACCTCTCTGCGATGAGCTTGCGATCACAACAATCAGTGGTAAGCTCACTCTTCAGGTAATCTAGGTACTCGAAATGTCGCCCACTTTGAGCGCGAGAGGCGCTGCCTCTTTGTCCCGTCCGGCTATTCGAACCTTTATTTCGGTTAGAGGCAGAAGTCGATCTTTTCACAGCTCTGCCTGCCACTGCTGGCCTAAAGCCCGTTTCTTCTGCAGTGCTTTCGGCAACTACTGAAATACCATTTGAGGCAATATCCGACTTAACTGGGTTTTTTATCACCACTTGAGCCGCATAGTCTCTTCGTAGTCCATAGCGTAGTTCATATTCGTCCGCAAGTTCCTCTGCTGTAGCTGCGAGAGTTTCCTTAAGCAGGGTTCGCATCTGCTGTGCAACATTGCATTTACCAAAAACCACAACGTGTCCCATGGGAAACGTGACATCTCGTTCTCCACGGTATGCATTCTTTACACATCTGTAGAACTCGTCTTTGGTTTGAATGCCGAGATCGCTTACTAGGAAACCCAGCTCTCGGAAGAAGTGGTCGGTAGAGTACTCAGCGTTCCATGTGCATAAGCTTTCAATGGCAGTGCGAAGCCTTTTGGCTTGTTTGGAAGAAACTGCCTCTTTCCTCTTCTGGATTGCCTCGCTTGTTGATCGTTCATGGCCACTGTCTATTATCGTGCTTGTTGGAGTTGTTATTGCTGGATGTTGGTTCTCATGATTCTGTTCAAAGACTTTCTTGGCAAGATAGTTTCTTTCGAGTCCATATCGTTCAAAAAATGCACTTGCTAAGTCCTCGTAGGATAGCGGTTCGATCTCATCAATCAGCAACTTCATCTGTTCCTCTAAGTCACTACCTCCAAAACGGACAATGTGACTCATCGGGAATGAAACTCCTGGAGCATCTCGATAGGCCTCCCTCATTAGTTGGAAGAACGACTCCTCAGAAAACGCTCCCAACTCGATTGGAAGGCTGCCAAGCTTTCGGAAAAAAACATCAGTGGAGTACTCAAACCCCCACTTTCGTAAGTTGTTGACTGCTGAGCGCAGCTGTATTTCAACGGCCGCCTGCCTCCTCAATGCGATGGTGCGGGAATCATTATCACCCTTGAATCTAGGGGTTGAGTTGGTTCTTGTTGGGTTGCTCTCGTTTTGATTTGCTGCGGAGCGTCCGAGACAGTTGTCAGCTTTTGTAACTTCGCTATCTTGCCTGGCTTCCAAAGGAGTCTCGGCTTTGATGAAGTACATGTCTCCGTGATGGTGCTGGCGTATGCAAAATAGCCAATTGAAGACAGTTGTTTTGCCAACTCCGTAACGCTCTTTGTAAGCTCTTATCAAATCTTCTTCTGAAATTGGCTGCAGTTCTCTCAATAGTTCGAGTATTTGGGTGTCCCTATCAGCGGAACCGAAACGAATGATATATCCAGTTGGAAACGAGACGTTCTGGTCTCCACTGAAAGCTTTCCTCAAGGCACTGTTGAATTGCTTTCTAGTACCAGTGCGCATTGCCTTTCTAAGTTCGGGCAGGGCATCAAAGAAGTAGTTAGTCGAGTATTCAGTGTTGGCCTTAGCAATCGAAAGAATAGCCTGTTTGATTTGTTTGCGGGTAGGCTTCTTGCTCTGTGCAGGCTCAGCCACATTCTTGCTGGCTTGTTGATTATCCGCAGCTATCTTGCTCTGAGGAAGCTCAAATAAACCGTCTCCATACACAAGGGAAAGATATCTATAGGTGGTTGATGGTTCACCATAACGCTTTTCGAACTCGCTCATCGAAAAGTCGGATTGTTTGAACACCTCAGCAAAAGCATCCTCGCGTAATTCCGGTCTCCTGTTAAGCCCGTAGTTGATCAGGGATGGGATTGAGCTCTTCGGGAGCTTGCATTCGCTGGCTACTTCCTCTACAGATAGCCCTTCTAGTGAAAGCTTGATTACTTTGCCGTAGACATCTCTCACACTACCCGCCCACTCTAGTGCGCTTATGGTATCGGCGGGTATCGCAAGTGGCGCAAGAATGTCCGCGACTTTTTCAGAATAGTCTTCCGCTGCGAGTTCTATCGAATCCTCTTCTTGTGCGGGGGTACTCTCACCTTTGTCTTGTGCGAGGATGTCTCCGATAGTGGACTCCTCCGCACTTTTCTGTACTTCTTCGCGGTCTTCCACATGAAAATTCGAGTCATCTGTGGCAATAGATTGCCCACCCTCCCTGTGAAGCCTCCAGGAAAAGGGCTTCTCGCTATCAACCACTAGGGGCACCTCGCCACGCTCGAGCCCAAGCACAATACGTTTATCGAGAATTTCTCCAAGTGCAGCTTCCAGTTCAAACGTTGTCTCGAGGTCGATCCCTGGGCAATCTAGCAATTCGTCTCTTGATGTATAGAGAACCTTCCTACAGGTTTGTAGCGAACTCCTTCTAAGTTGTCGAATTATACGGCGGTCGATTGGAAGACATCCGACATCTAAATTGAATAATAACGCTTCTGAGCTGTCCATCTTTCTCCAGGCAGTAGTTGCGTTATTAGAGCATGGTATTGCATATGATGACCCAGTTAGAAAACGCACCTGTCGTTCGACTATTGCAAGTGTGTCATAGCCGAGTTCACGTAGTTCAACGAGTTCTTCTTTGTGATAAAGCGTCAGGTCTTCTGCTGTATAGATTCCAAATCGAGCAAGCTGGTCAACAGACCTGCTGCTCAGCTTAAGGTTAGAAAGATTTACCTCGCAAGCAGAGTTGCATGTAGTGCCACTTGAGGGGGTTGGTTTATATAATGATTTTTCAGAACCATTTATGCCCGAAATACGTTCAAGGACATCAGGTTCTTCCGTTGATCCTTCAGCATGATTGATTTCACTATCAGGTGTTTCTATGACGCCATGAAGATGAGCGACTTCCTCCGCCAAATTGGTAATTGGACTATCCTGTGAGTCGCTATCTAAAGGAAAGCTATCAGTGGCGTCTTTCTGATGTGACTCGTCTATGGAGGGGCTGTTCTTGGGCGCTCTTTCGTCAATATGCGTCTCTCTGCTCCTTAGCCGCGCCAACTTAGTGCTGAGGCTTTGGAGCAGCCCTTTCCAGTGTTTATCACGTTTCGCGCTAATTCTTAGCCTCCACTAGATAGTTAGGTAAAGTGTCGTTCTTCTTCCTGTTTTGCGATGAGACTCGTCACAAAAAGCTGCATCCGATTGTAACGACTGTCCTCTACAGTAACGATTATCTCAGCGATAAAAAGATACGATGCTGCGAATCGAAGCTTATTGGCGCTCAGTTGGTTCAGATTATGGGGTCAATGGTCATATTCGCTGATCACGACTATGGCTATCCAAAGTCAATAACCCTCAACCAAACAAAGGGTAAGATGCAATTATTCATTATTCAACTTTCAGAAGAGTTGTTCGAGAGGTCAATGTGGGGAATGACGAGCATATAAGCCTTGAGTACCGCACCGTTGACCAGGTCATGTCGCGGGCCCGCCAGCTCGAGGGCATGACCTTCCGCGAGGTGCTCGACCTCGGCATCCACCCTGACGGCGTCGTCCGCGAGTACAACAGCCGCCGCTACAAGGGAGGGATGGGGAACCTCCTCGAGGAGCGCTTCTTTGGCTACCGCGCCAACTCCGACCGCGAGCCCGACTTCGCGGAGGCGGGCGTGGAGCTCAAGGCCACCTGCATCGACCGGAGGAAGAACGGTAGCGAGGTCGCGGGGGAGCGGCTCGTGCTCACCATGATCCCCTACGACGAGGAGATGCCGGAGGGGCTCTACGACTCGCACCTGTGGCACAAGTGCAGGCGGATGCTGCTCGTCTGGTACCGCCGGGACCGCGGGCGCGACCCCTACGACCAGGAGATCGCGCACGCATACCTCTACGAGCCGCCGGAGGCGGACCTGCGCGTGATGGAGCGCGACTACGCGCTGATCGCCGGCCTCGTGCGCTCCGGCCGCGCCGACGAGCTCAGCGAGTCGCTCACGTCCTACCTCGGCGCCTGCACGAAGGGCGCCAACGCCGCCAAGAGCATGCGCGACCAGTCCCGCTACGCGCCCGGCAGGAGGGCGCGGGCGCGGGCGTTCTCGCTCAAGCGGCCATACATGGACTACGTGCTGCACCACTACGTGATGGGGGCGCCGGAGGCCGAGAGCGTCGCCGCGGACCCCAGGGAGCTCGAGCGCCAGGGCCTCGACCGGTACGTCACGGGGATCATCAACGCCCACGCCGGGGAGAGCGACCGGGAGCTATGCTCCCGCCTCGGCATCGAGTACACGGGGAACAAGGCCCAGTGGACCACCATCGCATACCGCCTGCTCGGCGTGAGGGGCGACCGCGCCCGCGAGTTCGAGAAGGCGGGCGTGCGCGTGCGGACGCTCAGGCCCGAGCCGGGCGGGGAGCGGCTCAGGGAGAGCGCCCCGGTGATGAACATAGACTTCCTCTCGCTCGCCGCGGAGGACGACTGGGAGGGCTCGGAGCTCAGGGAGCTGCTGTCAGGCATCCGCTACCTCTTCGTCGTGTTCCAGAAGGAGGGGGACGAGACGGTGCTCCGCGGCTGCAGGATGTGGGGGATGCCGCAGGACGACCTCGACGGGCCCGTCTGCGAGGTTTGGGAGCGGGCCCGCGACGCCGTGCGCCGCGGGGTCGAGCTGACCGCGAGGACCAACTCGAGTGGCGCGGTCTCCTATGCCAACGACCTGCCGAAGATCTCCGAGAGCCCCGTCGCCCACGTGCGCCCGAGGGCCTCTCAGGCTGCCTACCGCCTCTCCGACGGTACGGAGGTCGGCAACGTCGCGCGCGACGCCGAGGAGCTTCCTGACGGGCGCTGGATGACGCGTCAGGCGTTCTGGCTGAACAGCTCGTACCTGCTAGGACAGATATCCGACCTACTGTAGCTGGCGACGGAGGAAATGCCACCACGCGCGGTTACAATCATGCCCGACGGAGAGACCGTGAGGAGGTATCACATGAGGCGAACGGTTGCGGGAGCGCTCCTGGCCTCTGCCCTGCTGCTCGGAGGGTGCGGCAGCCAGGGAGGCGGAAGCCTGGAGATCACCGAGAACGGCACGTACGACGTCAGCGGCTACTCGCAGGTGGTCGTGAGCGTCAGCGAGGGCGAGGCGGAGACGGCGACGGATGAGGGCAAGGCGCCCGAGAGCCTGAACCTGGTAAGGGCCCAGTTCAGGGGCTTCTCCATGGAGGTCCCCGACACCATGGTCGAAGGGTACACAGAGGCGGAGCTCACGGAGAACTCGACCCTCTCCCTTAGCACGAGAAGCGAAGACGGCTCGGGGCTCGCGATGCTATCGATCAACGAGATGGATGCCAGCGGCGGCACGCTGACGCTCGAGGACTTCTCCGACGCGCCGCAGGAGGACGTCAACGGCATCCCCATGGCGGTGAGGCACAGGCATGGGGGCAGCTCGCGAGACATTGAGGTGAAATTCATGTATGAGGGCGCCCTCTACACCGTCATCCTCAACCACTCCACGTCTTGGGATGACCTTTACGGCGACTACTCCGAGCAGTTCTACAGGACCATTCAGATGAACTAGGCATCGCCTCCAATCTTGATCCTGTCCCGTGCTTGATCTATGATTGACCCCACAAACTAACGGTCCACAGCAGCGAATGGAGAAACGTGGACGACAAGACCATCAAGGTCGCCGAGCTCTTTGCGGGCGTCGGCGGCTTCCGTCTCGCACTGGACGGCTACCACGACCCGAAGCGCCCGGAGTTCGACATGCCGGCGGCAGGCAACTTCCAAACCGTATGGGCGAACCAGTGGGAGCCGCCCGGGACCGTCGCCAAGCAGTTCGCCTGGCGCTGCTACGAGGAGCGCTTCGGCAAGGGCTCCTGCGTCAACGAGGACATAGCGGTCGCCCTCGACCAGTACGAGGCCGGCGAGCGCGAGATCCCCGACGTGGACATGGTCGTGGGAGGGTTCCCCTGCCAGGACTACAGCGTCGCCAGACCCCTCTCCCAGTCCGGCGGCATCGAGGGCGAGAAGGGCGTGCTCTGGTGGTCCATCTACCGGTTCCTGCGCCTGAAGTCGCCCAGGTACTGCCTCTTCGAGAACGTGGACCG